>JAKSUT010000068.1 GCA_024408705.1 bacterium
GTTCGGGGAACTTTAATAAATCACTTTAGTTTGTTAAGTTTTTGTTACAATTGTTATTTATAGAATATATTTGTTAAATTTATAATTTATTATTGTTATATAAGAAAGGTGTAGAGATGGTTGATTATAAAGAATATACAGACGATGGAATATATAGTTTAAATCAAGGTGAGGCAGAAGATGCAATAGAAAAATTTTCTAAATCTATCGAGTTGAAATCTGATTGGGAAATTTCGTATTTTTATAGAGCTGTTGCGTTTCAGTCATTAGAAAAATTTGATGATGCGATATTAGATTATACAAAAGCTATTCAAATTAATGATAAAATGACAGATGCTTACTACAATAGAGCATATATTAGTTTGACCAGAAAAGATGTTGAAACTAAAAATATTGAGAAAATTGTTGAAGATTTAGAAAAAGCATTAGAATTAGATAACAAATTTATAGATGCGCTTTATGCTATGGCAACAGTTCAAAAAAAATTAGGTGAATATAAAAAAGCTTTAACTTTTTTGGATAGAATATTAGAAATTGAGCCACAAGCAATTAATGCTAATGCCTTAAAGAAATTGTTATTGCAAAAATATATAAAATAAATTATTTTTCGTTTCTAAGTTTTGTAATAAATTTATTTAGTCTTATCATTGCTTCTTTTAAAGTTTCAAGAGAGTAGGCATAAGAAATTCTTAAAAATCCTTCTCCGCTATCTCCGAATGCTGTTCCTGGAACTGTTGCAACTTTTTCTTCTTTTAAAAATCTTGTTGCAAATTCTTCGCTTGTAAGGCCAAATTCTTTTATACAAGGGAAAACATAAAAAGCTCCAAAAGGTTCAAAACAATCTAGTTTCATTTCTTTAAATGCGTTCATTAGAAATCTTCTTCTGTGATTATATTCTGTTTTCATTGTTTCGACATCATTTTCGCCATGTCTAAGAGCTTCAATTGCTGCATATTGGCTTGTTGTAGGCGCACACATAATTGCGTACTGATGTATTTTTAGCATTTGTTTAAGTATAGGCTCAGGAGCGCAAGCGTATCCTAATCTCCAGCCTGTCATTGCATAAGCCTTTGAAAAACCATTGATTAAAACTGTTCTTTCTTTCATTCCTTTTATAGAGGCGATAGAAACATGTTTTTTTCCATAAGTTAATTCTGAATATATTTCGTCAGAAATGACATATAAATCTTTTTCTATAATAACTTTTGCAATATCTTCCAAATCTTCTTTTTCCATAATTGAACCTGTTGGGTTATTTGGAAATGGAAGTATTAAAAATTTTGTTTTGTTTGTAATTTTTTCAAGTATTTCTTGTGCTGTTAGTTTGAAATTGTTTTCTGCTTTAAGGTCAATAATAACAGGTGTTGCTCCTGCAAGAATTGCACAAGGATAATATGAAACATAGCTAGGTTGAGGGATAAGAACTTCATCCCCTGTGTTTACCATTGCACGAAGAGCGATATCTATCGCTTCTGAACCACCTACTGTAACCATTATTTCTGAATTATAGTCGTAAGAAATATTTTGTGAATTTTTTAAATAATTACAAATTTCTTGTTTAAGCTCTTTTAGTCCTGAATTTGAAGTATAGAAGGTTCTTCCTTTTTCAAGTGCATAAATACCTTCGTCTCTGATATGCCAAGGAGTATCAAAATCAGGTTCGCCAACGCCAAGTGAAATAACATCTTGCATTTCACTTACTAAATCGAAAAATTTTCTTATTCCTGATGGTTTAATATTTACAATTTTGTTGGATAGAGGAATTGTCATGGAGTAATTACCTCTCTTTTATCTTTTGGTTTTTTTGCAAGAACTGTTCCTTGTGCTTTGTATTTTTTCAAGATAAAGTGAGTTGCTGTACTCAAAACTGTATCAAGTGTAGAAAGTTTGTCTGAAACGAATGCAGAAACTTCTTTTAATGATTTTCCTTCTAGTGTTACAAGAAGGTCGAAGCCACCTGAAATTAAATATACTGAATGAACTTCAGGATAGTTATAAATTCTTTCGGCGATAGAATCAAAACCTTGTCCTCTTTGTGGAGTTACTCTTACTTCTATAAGAGCTGTAACTGTTTCGATAGAAGTTTTTTCCCAATCAATAAGGGTGTGATAACCACAAATTATGCCTTCTTCTTCCATTTTTTTTATTTCATTTGCAACTTCAATTTCTTCTTTGCCAAGTAAAATTGCAAGTTCTTTTGGACTTATTTTACTATTTTTTTCAATGGTCATTAAAATTTCTTTGCGCATTTTTATCTCCATTTTAATTATTGTTTATTTAGTATAGACCTTTTAAAAATCTATTTCAACTTTTTATTTATTTTAGTTTTTTTAGAGAAGATAGGAAGTTGTTATTTTGAATATCTCCATCTACTTTAGTTAAAAATATTTGACTCATTTTTTCATCAAGTTCAGAATTTAATTTTGGAAGTTGTGAAATTTCAGTTGAGTATAAATAGCTTTCTTGAGAATTTGTATCCGGCATCATCATTGCTAAATTGTTTAAAGATAATGTACGTAAGAAGCCAAGAAAACCTTTATGCTTGTTGCTGAATTTTGTATATATACGAAGTGAAGCATCCATTGTTTCTAAATCTATTCTACCTATTATAAATGAACTTAATTGTGGTGAAGAAGATTTAATTGTCATTGATTTGATAATATTATCTTTTATAGAGATGTTTCCTGAAATATTTTTGAATATTCCATCTGGAATATTTACGATATCAATAAATGTTGTTGGGCTAATCATTGCAAGTGGATTTCTGAAAATTGAAACAAAGTTCAAAATATATTCAATGTAGCCAAGTTTGTTGATTGTGCCATCTTTGACATTGAACACTATTGAACCGTTTAGTTTGAATGTGTTGTCTGTTGAAAAATCAATTATCGCAGAGCCTTTTCCAGATATTTCGTTTCCTAAATTAAGTAAATTTGTCGCAAGGATATTTGCATCTACTGCTCTTGCACCAAGATGAATATTGTATTTTTGATTTTTTAAATCGCAAAGTATTCTAAGTGCAGATGTTCCTTTTGCAATATCAAATTTATTTGAGTTTATTTTCAAAAGACCGTTTTTATCAAGCGTTAGGTTAGCATTTAGATTTCCAAATTCGATTTCTTTATAACTTCCGTGTTTTAGTAAAAATTTACATTTTTCTACTATCAGCATATTTGGATTGAATGTATATGCTTCGTTGCTATCATCATTATTTTCTTCTTCTGCAATTGTATTTAAGATTTGTTCTTGTAGTTTTTCTTCTTTAATATAATTTTTCAAATCTGTTGGGTTTGAAACTCTCATACCTAAAATACTTAATTTTGGTAGTGATTCGTATTTTTCAACAATTTGATTAAAATTATTGATAGTGATATTTCCTGTTTCTGTATCGTTTATGTTTTTAGGACCTTCTTGTAGTTTCAAACTTCTTGCTGCACGTCCTTTAAGAACAGAATAATCTTCGTATGGAGTTTGTGCCATAGAATTTATTAGACGTTCCATATCAATTTCATCAACAGTCAAATTTACGTCTCTGATGACTATTGGGAATAGAATTTCATTTTTTATTTTTCCGTTAAAGTCGTAATTTGAACGTCTGAATTTTCCTGTTGAAATTAGGTTGATATTTTTTGTATCTGTATAAAGTTTAGCATTTTTAATTCTTAGTCTTTGACTTGGAATAGTTACATCTTCTGCTCTAAAAGTTCCTGATATAGTTGGAGTTTTGCCATAGTTTAGATATTTTATGTTTCCGTCAATAAGTCCTTTTCTGAAAAATCTTTGACCTATTAAAACATTCAAAAATTCGCTTGGAAGAGGACGGAAGAAATCAAAACCAAATTCTTTTAAAGCACCTGTTGCAATATCTGCTTTTCCTGCAAGTTTTATAACAGGGTTAAGTTTTGAATTTTTGTTTATAGTTCTTGAGATGTAATAATCAATTTTATTTATATCTAATAATGTTCCTTTAAGAGTCATATCTGCAAGAATTGCTCTGTCAAAATTTTTAGGTGTGATAGATGTTTTGTCAAAAAGAAGGTCTTGTCCTTTATCTATTTTGAAGTAGGCATTAATTTTTTGTTCTGTCGGTGTTGCATTTATCATTACAATAGTTCTTGAATCTGCTGTAAGTTCTATTGGGATATTTGCAAGTTTTGAAACATAATTTTTTGTGAAATTGTTTGATGTATAACCTTTTAAAATTACATTTGCATTAAGATTTTTCATATAATCTTTTATTGTTCCTGATGCTTCAAGTCTATTTTTATTGCTTGTTGCAAAAGTTGCTTTGAAATTTTCAAGAGTAATATCTTTTTTGCCTATAAGTATTCTTCCGTTTGAAATTTTTACAGGCATGTCATAGATTGGTGTTAGTTTTAATCCCGTTTTATGAACTTTAATTTCTCCTGAAATGTCATCATTTTTTAGATTTATTGAAAAATCAAAATTTCCATATATATCTTTGAAAAAGGCTAAGTATTCAGCTCCGTCTGGGATAATTGTGTTTGAATTAATTAATCTTATGATGTTTTTTAAATCAAAGTTTTTTGAAGAAATTGTTGTGTCGAAATTTGTTTCTGAATCAACATTACCGTTAATATTTAATTTTGATTTGTTTATCAAAACATCAAGGTTATTTATGAAAAATTTGTTATCTTTTATGTAAGTTTTGTTTTTGTCAGTTAGTAAAATGTTTATTTTTTCGTTTTTCTTTTGTAGTTTTGCTTTTATATCAAAATGAATGTACTTAGGTGAAACTTGGTCTGATATAAATATATTTTTTCCGTATAGGTTAATTAATAAATCAGGCGCTTGTTTGTATGTTACATAAACATTTTCAATATTTAAAATTGAATTAAACCAATCTATTGTCCAATCAAAAGGTTTTTGTTCTTCTTTTTTTTCTTCTTGTGGAATTAGGCTCAATAATTCGTTTGTATCGATATAAATATTTTTACTTGTGATTTTGTTTAGAGTGATTTTTTTCTTTAGTATTTCGTTAAACGAAATACTTGTTTCAAAGTCGCTGATTTGAAGAATAGATTTTGAATTTTTACTTAGTGAGAATAGTTCTACTTCAAAACTTATTTTTGGAGTAAGGCTTGTTTGTAATTTTGGGTTTTCTATTATAAGTTCAACATCAAGTTGTTTTTTTAATTCTTTTTTTGCAAAATTTATGAAATGCGAATTTGAAATAAGATTAGGTAGTATGTATAGATAAGTTATAAAAGGCAATGATATTAATACTGCCGTAATGATTGATAATGTTATAATAACTGTTTTTAGTTTTAAAATTTTTAAAATTTTGCTCATAAATATCCCCGCATTTATTATAGCATAAGTTTTTATGTTATTATATTGTTATGAGAAAATTTTACTTTTTAATATTGTTTGTATGTTTTTTGGGTGGTTTCATTGCTCCTGTATATTCAGCAGAGCATAAAATGTCTGATGTTTTTGTTTTTTCTGAAAAAAATAAATTCGGCTTAAAAGAAAAATCAACTGAAGAAATTATTGTAGAGGCAAAATATGACAAGTTTATAAGACTTGGTGAAACTTCATGGATTATTAAAAGAAAAAATAAATTTGGTTTGATGGATAGTGATGGTAATTATTTAGTAGAACCAAAATATTCTCATTGTGAAAGAGTTTTTGTAAGTTTTGCAAAACTTGGAAATGATAAAGATTTCGGATTGCATGATGAAACAGGAAAAGAAATAATACCACATGAATATTCTCAAATAGAGCCAACTTTTGGAAAAATGTTTGTAACTTGTAAAAAATATAAGTACGGCTTGATGGATTATAGCGGTAATGTTATTTTGAGAAACGTATTTGATGAAATTTATATGCCATCTCCTACTGCTTTGAGATTGAAATACGACGATGAGTGGTATGAATTAGAAGCAAGAAGAAAAGATGATATAAATATGCCAAAAGGTATTGACACACAATTTTTTGCAAATGATGATTTTACTATAACAAATGTTGTTATAAATACAGGTGTTGTTTCAGGTTATTCTGTTATTACGTTTACAGATTATTTATTGAAAGTATTTTCAACAATTTCACCTGCTTATGAAGCAACAATAGATGAATTGATGTTTTCAAAAGGTGCTGATACAATTCCTGTGATAATGAAATTCACTTGGCTTCCAAAATTTCCAGTAGTATATACAAAAAAATATTTTAATTATTTTGGTTGCCCAACTAATGGTATTTTGTATGGAACAAAAAGTAATTTAAAGCAAATGATTAAGTAAAAGAGGTTTTGATATGAAAAAAATTTTTGATTATGTAAAAGATTTTCAAATTGGTTTGTTAGGTATTTTTATTGCATTTGCAATTCTTATTGTAGGTTTAATCGTTTCAGATAATGTTTCAAACAAAAATATTACTGTAACTGGTTCTGCTTTTGAAATTGTAAAATCTGATTCAGCTTCTTGGGTATTTAAGGTTGAGGCAAGAGCAAATTCAAAAAATCAAGCATATCAAATTGTAAAAAACCAAATTCCTGTTGTTGAAAAATATTTGTTAGCAAACGGAATAGCAAAAGAAAATATAGATTTAGTTTCTCAAAATTTTTGGGAAACATATAAATTAAATCCAACAACTGGTTATTCAACAAGCGAAGTAAGTGCTTATAATTTTTCTCAAAATATAAAAGTTACTTCAAATGATGTTCAAAAAATAAAAAATCTTTCTACAAAAATTCTTGAATTATTAGCGCAAGGTATTAATATTTCAAGTGATGAAAATCCTCAATATCAATATTCAAAACTTTCAGAATTGAAAGTTGAACTATTGGCTAAGGCAACAAAAGATGCGAAACAAAGAGCGCAATCAATGTTGAAATCTAATCATAATAGAACAGGAAAAATTCGTACGGCTAAAATGGGTGTTTTTCAAATAACTCCTGTTGATTCAAATTCTGTTTCAGATATGGGTGTAAATGATTTGTCATCTATTGAAAAGAAAGTAACAGCAGTAGCAAATGTTGTTTTTGAAATTAAATAGAGTAAATATAAAAAAGTTTGACAAATAGATTATATATAATTACAATTAAACAAAGAAAAATATTGTTTGAATTACATTAGGCTAGGTTTAGTATGATAAAGTTTAACTTGTTAAAATTTTTAAGAGTAGATTTAATTCAAGAGATGTTTAATTTATATCGTGAACAAACTGGTATAACAATGGCATTCGCTCTTCAAAGAATTTTGCAAGAAGAAGATGAATATTCTTGTAGTTTTTGCAAGAATTGTATTAAAAAATCAAAAAAAGGAAAAGCTTTGTGTAATAAGATTTTCCAAGACTTTGTCAAAACTGCAAAATCTACTGATTCTTTACAAGAATTTCGTTGTCATGCAGGTTTAGTCGATATTATTGCTCCTGTAAAGATTAATGATGAAGTTGTAACTTTTCTTGTAAGTGGTCAATTTGTTGATGAAAAACATGATTTAGAAAAAGCAAAACAAATTGCAAAAGAATTAGAAATTGATGAGGAATTTTATTTAAAAGAATATAAAAAAGTTAAATATGTAAGTAAAAAAGAAAAAGAAATAATATTAAAACTTGTTGAAAAAATTGCAAGTGGTTTGTCTGCTATGGCTACTCGTAATTATAAAGAAAATACTTTGAATAACAGAAGAATTTTATCAAATTATATTATTGAAAGTATTAATTCTTTTTCAAAATTGGAAGATATTTTCCAATTCGTATGTAAGGAATTAACAGACAATTTTGATATTAATTCTGCAAAGATTTTTGAATTTAATTTTAGAGAAAAAAATTACAAAGAATTAGCTACATATTCAAAATTGGTTACATCTCCAGATTTGTCAAAAACTTATGACAAGAAAACCTACAAAGAAGGTATCATGAAATTCTGGAGTGAAAATATTTTGGATTTTGCGGGGAATGTAAATTACAAAATATTGGATATGAAATCTGATAAAACAATTTCACAAGATGTTAAAGATTTGTATATTGCAGCAGGTATCACAAATGTCGTAGGTTTAAAATTAAATACTTCTCCGGATTCAGTTATGATTCTTTGTTTGATTGATAACAAAGCAGATAGAGAATGGACTGACGCAGATAGAAATTATTTTGAAGTTCTATCAAGAAATTTGGCTGTTGCAGTTAAGTATAATATTTTATTTACTGATTTGTGCAACAAAGTTTCAATAGAAAAGAATTTGCTTGATGGTTTTGATTTCCCTGCTTGGTTGAAAGATGTTGATGGAAATTATATAAAAATTAATAAAGCATTTTGTAATTATTTCAATACTGATCAAGATATTCTTCCAATAAAATTGTCAGGAGATTGTAATTTGTCTTTGGCAACATTGAGTAAAATCAGAAAACGTGAAGAAGATGCGATTGCTATTAGAAAACATATTTTTGTAAATGATATTATTCCAAAAGAAGATGGTACTTTCTTGAGTGTAGATATTTATCCTGTATCAGATGCAAGAATGAATATTTCTGGTACTGTTGGTTACATAAAAGATATTTAATAATTTTTTCATATAAAAAACAAAGCAAAAAAAAAGCACCGACTTTAAAAAGTAAGTGC
>JAKSUT010000069.1 GCA_024408705.1 bacterium
ATGTTTTTAACATAGTCAGCGTGGCCTGGGCAGTCAACGTGAGCATAGTGTCTTGTAGCTGTTTCGTATTCTACGTGAGCTGTAGAGATTGTTATACCTCTAGCTTTTTCTTCTGGAGCAGCATCGATTTCATCAAATTTTTTCAATTCTGCTTGACCAGCTGCTGCTCATGTACCTGTAATAGCTGCAGTCAATGTTGTTTTACCGTGGTCAACGTGTCCAATTGTACCAACGTTAACGTGCGGTTTGGTTCTTTCGTACTTTTCGCGTGCCATGAGATGGTCTCCTTTTCCTAATATAAATTACTACTACACTTAATATCTTAAGTTACTATATCAATTTTATTAAATCAATTTTTATTGTCAAGTAGTAAGACACATGAAAACCTTACAAAAAGATATTTTATTAACAAAAAGTGATACTTCAATTATTAATTTGAAATATCACTTTTTGTTAATTTTGTTAATTTATTAATTTATTATTCGTTTTCTTCTTCTTGAGCGTCGATACCTAAGTCTGCAGCATCGTCTTCCATATCAACTTCTTGTTGATTCATTTCTTCTTCAATTTCTTCTTGAAGTTCTTCGCTGTTGTCAATTTCGTCAGCTTCTTCATATTCTTCTTCGTCTTGGTAATTTTGAGCTTGTTCAGCTGATTCCATTTGACTTTGGCTCTTAATATCTATTTTCCAACCAGTTAATTTGTGAGCTAGTCTTACGTTTTGACCTTCACGACCGATTGCTAAAGATAGTTGGTCATCAGGAACAACTACTAATGCTTCGTGAGCTGTTTCGTCGTCAGCTAAAATATCAACAGAGATAATTCTTGCTGGAGATAAAGCGTTTACGATATATTCAACAGAGTTTTCAGAATATCTAACGATGTCGATTTTTTCATTTTTTAATTCGCCAACGATAGTTTGAATTCTTGAACCTCTTGGTCCGATACATGCGCCAACTGAATCAACTTCAGGGTCATTTGACCAAACTGCGATTTTTGTTCTGTAACCTGCTTCTCTTGAAATTGATTTAATTTCAACGATACCGTCTTCGATTTCAGGAACTTCAAGTTCAAACAATTCTCTAACGATTTCTGCGTGAGCATGTGAAACGATTACTTGAGGTAATCTTGTTGTTTCTTTTACGTTCAAAACAAATACTCTGATTCTGTTACCAGCTTTGTAATATTCACCAGGGATTTGTTCTTTTGCAGGCATAATAGCATCTGTTTTACCGATATTAACAATTACGTTTCTATTTTCAACACGTTGGATAATACCTGTAATCAATGTGCCTTTTTTATCCATAAATTCGTTTAGAACTAAGTTTCTTTCTGCTTCTCTAATACGTTGAGTGATAACTTGTTTTGCAGCTTGTGCAGCGATACGACCAAATTGTTCTGGTGTAACTTCGATTTTAACTTCGTCTTCAATTTCAACGTCTTCGTCGATTTCTTTTGCATCTTCTAATGAAATTTGAGTATCAGAGTCTTCAACTGTTTCAACTACAACTTTTGTTCTGAATACACCGATTTCACCAGATTGTTCGTCTAAAAGACCTTCAATATTATCAGCTTCTTTTAAATGCATGTGTCTTTTGTATGCTGCAACCATTGCGTCGCAAAGAGATGCTATCAATACGTCTTTAGAAATCCCTTTTTCTCTTTCTAATTCTTCACATGCTTCAAACAAAGCAGTTCCAATTTTAATCATTGTTTTGTCCTTTCTTTATCTTAATCTTCTATGTATAATTTCGTTGATTTAATATCTTTTAGTTTTAAAATCATTTCTTTTTCATCAGAAAGTCTTTTTACAAAAATTTCTGATTTTTCTTCCATATAATCAATCAAATTTGCTTTGAATATTTTTTCAGTTTCGCCTTCTAATGGTTCAACAAGTTTAATACTTACGTTTCTGCCTTTGAAATATAAATATTCTTTATCTGATTTGAATTTTCTTTCAAGTCCCGGAGAAGAAACTTCTAAATAATATTTGCAAGGGATAAGTTCGTCTAAAAATTCGTTTAGACTTCTTGTAACGCTTTCGCAGTCGTCAAGAGTTACATCTCTGTCGTAAGAGAATAAGAATATTCTCAAAAACCATCTATGATTTTCTTTTTCAAAATCAATTTCGATAGGAATTAAGTTATAACGCATTGCAGTATTTTCGATTAATGGCGTTATTTTTTCGATTATTTCGTATCTGTTTAGTTCTTGTTTCATCTTAACCCTTTTTTGTTATAGTAAAAATTTTGTAGTTCAAAAAGAGCTACATTTAACTAGGACTTGGTGCAATACTGCAATTTGCAGAAAATTTAAAAATGAAAAATCATTTGCTCTGCTTCTATATAATATTACATGCAAAATTGTTTGTAAAGTCTTGATTTACAAAACTTCGTCAAAAGTTTTAAAATGGGTTTTGCAGACTTCTTGCAATCTATCTTTTCCAAAAGTTTTGATAAATTCTTTTGCGGTTGCTTTTACTCCGTCGTTACAACCTTTCGGGAAAGTTATGCCATAATAACTTTTCATATCTTTCATTTTTTGAACGTAAGTTGCTCTTGCAAGTACAGATGCTGCTGCGACTGCTAAATAACTTTCACCTTTGCATCTTTGTTCAAGTTGGATTTTTTTACCGTTTTTCATTAATGCATTTTTAATATAACTTTCATCGCCGAATTTGTCAGATAGAGCAAAAGAGCATGGTGATTTTTCAAGTATGTTTTCAATAACTTTGGCATGTCCCCAAGCTAAAAGTTTGTTTAGGTTTCCAAAATTTGAATAAAGTTGGTTATATTTTTGGTTAGAAATAGCGATACAAGACCAAGCACTCTCTTTTTGAATGATTTTTGCCATTTCAAGCATTTTTTCGTCTTTTAAAGTTTTACTATCTCTTATCCCCATTTCTGTGAATAACTTTGTGGTTTTTGGGTTTATTTGAACACCCGCGATAACAAGTGGTCCAAAAAAATCACCTTTTCCAGATTCATCTGTCCCTATATAAATTTCTGGTACTTCAAGTAGGTTTGAAGAAGTTGGAGTTTCAGAATTGAATTCATCTGGAAATTCTTTTGCAAGTGCGTTTTGCAAATTTTCTATGTTTTTTCCTTGAATTAAAAATTTTGCAGAATTGTAAAAAACTGCGCTAAAATCAGCACATTTTAATTCCCAAAAGGCGTATTGCTTTTCTTTTTCTTCGACTTCAAAATGATTTTTTATAAAGTTTTTTATGTCGTTTTCTAATTTTGCATTAACTTTTTTTGAAAAATTACTCATAGAATTTATTTTATCATATAATAATTTTTAAATAGATATAATTTAAGGGTGGTTAAAAATGATAAAAGTTGCAGTATGCGGAGCATGCGGAAAAATGGGTACACAAGTTGTAGATGCCGTTTTGAAAGATGCTGAACTTGAACTTGTGGCAAAAATTGATATTGTAGATGGCGAAGGCATTTTTAAAACAATAGAAGAAGCTAAAAAACATACAGATATTGATGTTTTGGTAGATTTTACACAACCAAAATCAATTTTTGAAAATGCTATGTATTGTTTGAATAATGGTATAAAACCAGTCATCGGTACAACTGGTTTGACAGACGAACAAATTGAAGAATTAAAAAGTTTATCAAAAAAGAATAATACGTCATGCCTTATCGCTCCAAATTTTTCAACGGGTGCGGTATTGTTGATGAAATTTGCTCAACAAGCAGCAAAATATTTTGATAATGCAGAAATTATTGAACTTCATCATAATCAAAAGAAAGACGCACCATCAGGTACTGCGATAAAAACAGCGCTTATGATGTCAGGTGAAAAAGATAGTTTTACAAAAGATAATTGTCCAGAAACAGAAACTATTAAAGGCTCAAGAGGTGGAATATCTTATTCAGATATTCATATTCATTCAGTTAGAATGCCAGGTTATATTGCTTCTCAAGAAGTTATATTTGGCTCTGCCGGTCAAATATTCAAGATAAAACATGATACAATGGATAGGTCATGTTATATGGCAGGTGTTGTTCTTGCAATAAAACATGTTGCAAATAACAATGATTTTATTTATGGGTTAGATAATATATTATAATTATATATATAGGAAGGGTTGAAAAATGAGAAAACCAAAAATTGCAGTATTAGGTGCAACAGGTGTAGTTGGAAGAGAAATTTTAAAATGTATTGAAAAACTTGATATTCCTTATGAAAGTATAAAACTTTTATCAAGTGCTAAAAGTGCTGGTAAAAAAGTTGAATATAGAGGTGAAACCCTTACCGTTGAAGAAGCGACTCCTGATAGTTTTGAAGGTATAAATATCGTTCTTGCATCAGCTGGTGGCGATACTAGTAAAAAATTTGCTCCTGAAATTGTTAAACGTGGCGGAGTTATTATTGATAATTCAAGTGCTTTTAGAATGGATAAAGATGTTCCACTTGTTATTGCTGGTGTAAATGATGAAGACTTGAAAAAACACAAAGGTATAATTGCAAATCCAAATTGTTCTACTTCACAATTGATGCCAGTATTAAAACCTCTTGATGATTTTGCAAAAATCAAAAGAATGATTGTTTCTACATATCAATCTGTTAGTGGTGCAGGTCTTGCAGCGATTAATGAATTAAAAGAAAGCACACAAGCCTCTCTTGATGGAAAAGACTTTGAACCTAAAAAGTTTGTAAAACCTATTGGGTTTAACGTTATTCCTCAAATTGACGTTTTTTGTGAAAATGGTTATACAAAAGAAGAAATGAAAGTTACAAATGAAACAAGAAAGATTTTGCATTTGTCAGAAAATGTACCTATTTCTTGTACTGCAGTAAGAGTTCCTGTTTTCCGTTCACACTCAGAAGCCGTTACCGTAGAATTTGAAAAAGATATAACAGTAGAAAAGGTTAAAGAAATATTATCTAATACAAAAGATGTTGTAGTCATGGACGATACTGCAAATTCTATTTTCCCAACTGCTCTTGATACAGCCGAAAAAGATCCAGTTTATGTTGGAAGAATTAGAAAAGGTATTGCATTTGATAATGCAATTGATTTTTGGTGTGTTGCAGATAACTTGTTGATTGGTGCTGCTTTAAACACTGTGAAAATCGCACAAAAAGTGTTTGAATACCAATTGTTTTAATTGATAAATCGATAAAATTTCATACTAAAGTATAAAGTAATTCAAACTAAATTTGAATTACTTTATTTTTGAAAAAAGTTTAACATAATAGAGAAGTACAACTAAGAAGCTCCAGACCGTGTTGGTCAGGGGTAGAAGTATTTTGTGTGTGGTGCATTACGGAAAGAATGCACAGGTATTTTTGAAAGGAGATCAAACTATGTCAATCACAGTTAACACAAACATGCAAGCGTTGAAAGTTCAACACAATTTGAATGGCGCTACTTCTAAAATGAACACAGCAATGGAAAGAATGTCATCTGGCTACAAAATCAACAAAGCAAAAGATGATGCTGCTGGTTTCGCTGTTGCAGCTACTTTAGGAAAAACAATTTCTGGTGGCAAAATTGCAAAATCAAACGTATCAATGGGTGATGACTTACTTCAAACAGCTGAAGGTTCATTAAACGTAGTAAAAAGCAACTTGGAACGTATCAGAGATTTGACAGAACAAGCAGCTAACGGCACTTATTCAAAAGACGATTTATTAGGTATTTCAAAAGAAGTTGATGCTCGTTTAGCTCAAATCAAAAACATCGCTGAAACAACAGCATTCAATGGTAAAAAACTATTGAAAGGTGATTTAACAGATGGTGTTGATTTACAAATCGGTACAGAAGCTGGTCAAACATTGAATTTGAATTCTTCAATATTTGCTTCTGTTGATATGGATGCAACTTTAGGTAATTTGAAAAATATCATTACTGGTGGTGTTACATCTGATATCTCAAATCAATTAACAGCAATTGATACAGAAATCACTGGTATCATCAACAGAATCACTGATATTGGTGCTGCATCAAACAGATTAGAATCAATCGGTGATACTTTGGAAGTTCAAAACACTAACATGACTTCTGCTTTATCAACAATTAAAGACGCTGATATCGCTGAAGAATCTGCAACTTATGTACAACAACAAATTCTTCAATCAGCATCAGCAACATTGTTAACACAAGCAAACTCAGCTCCACAAATCGCTTTAACTTTAATTCAAGGTTAATCGTTGATTTAATAGAGCATTTGAGAAATGTGAATGGCTTGGAACGTAAGTTCCAAGCCATTTTTTTGTCTTTGTAAATTTTTATTCACATTTGTTGAGTTAACACTTTAAAAATATATAAAAAGTTATATACTGAAAATATGGAATGCATAAAATGAATTTGTGCAAACCTATCATGATATTAGCGTGATATGTGAAGTGAAACAAACTAACAAAATTGCCTTGTCCGGTTTTGGCGTTGGCGAAGTTTCGGTGTCGTACACAAAGGAAATCGTGTACATGTATTTTTGAAAGGAGATCAAACTATGTCAATTACTGTAAACACAAACATGCAAGCATTAAAAGTTCAACACAATTTGAACAACGCTACTTCTAAGATGAACACTGCTATGGAAAGAATGTCATCTGGTTACAAAATCAACAGAGCAAAAGATGATGCTGCAGGTTTCGCTGTTGCCGCTACTTTGGACAAAACAATTTCTGGTTCAAAGATTGCAAAATCAAACGTATCTATGGGTGATGACTTGTTACAAACAGCTGAAGGTTCATTAAACGTAGTAAAAAGCAACTTGGAACGTATCAGAGATTTGACAGAGCAAGCAGCTAACGGTACTTATTCTGTAAAAGACAGAGAAGGTATCGCAAAAGAAATTGAAGCTCGTATCGAACAAATCAAAAACATTGGTCAAACAACAGCATTCAACGGTAAAAAATTGTTGAATGGCGATCAATCTGCTGGTATCGATCTTCAAATTGGTACTGAAGCTGGTCAAACATTGAAATTAAGTGGCGAAATCTTTAAAACAGTTGACCCAACTACAGGTACAGATAGTTTAGCTGATTTGGCTACAACTATTAAAACAGAAGCAAGTACAACTGCTCAAATATCTGCTTTCTTGACAAAAGTTGATAATCAAATTAATAACGTAGTTGGTAGAATCACTGACGTTGGTGCTGCATCAAACAGATTAGAATCAATTGGTGATACTTTGGAAGTTCAAAACACTAACATGACTTCTGCATTATCAACTATCAAAGATGCTGACATCGCTGAAGAATCTGCAACTTATGTTCAACAACAAATTCTACAATCAGCATCAGCTACATTATTGACTCAAGCAAACTCAGCTCCACAAATCGCATTAACTTTAATCCAAGGATAGTAAAGTTAAAAATCGATTTTAGGGTGCATAGATTAGTTAGGCTTTTGGCTCGATTCAGGATGAATCGGGCCTAAGGCTTAACCGTATATTGATATGTGTAAAAAAAATTAGATAAAAGGGTATATTATGGCAATCGTTATCAATACGAACATGGCATCCATCAAAATCCAGCATGACTTAGATTCGGCAACTAAGCGAATGAATACTGCCATGGAGCGTATGTCTTCTGGCTATAAGATTAATTCAGCAAAAGATGATCCGGCAGGGTATGCCGTTGTTGCTACGATGAGTCGTACTATATCAGGTGTTCAGATTGCTAAATCAAATGTTTCAATGGGTAATGACCTTTTATCTACTGCAGAAGGTGCTCTAGAAGTTGTGAAATCAAATCTTGAAAGAATAAGGGATTTAACAGAACAAGCCGCAAACGGTACTTATTCAGATAATGATAAAGTAGGTATAGCATCTGAAATTCAAGCCAGACTTGATCAGATTGAAAGTATTTCACAAAATACAGATTTTAATGGTAAAAAATTATTAGATGGTTCAATGGCAAGTGGTTTAACTCT
This sequence comes from bacterium, assembly GCA_024408705.1. Classification (GTDB taxonomy): domain Bacteria; phylum Cyanobacteriota; class Vampirovibrionia; order Gastranaerophilales; family Gastranaerophilaceae; genus JAKSUT01. The sequence goes on from JAKSUT010000069.1 coordinate 7,901, forward strand.
TCAAATAGGCTCTGAAGCAGGTCAAACATTGACTTTGTCTTCTACTATATTTGAAGAAATTGATTTATCATCATTAGATGATTTAACTACAACTATTAAAACTGGTTCGTCATCAGATATTTCAGCTTATTTGGAGACAGTTGATACAAGTTTAAATGGTATTATAGGTAGAATTACTGATGTTGGCTCTGCTTCTATAAGATTAGATAGTGTTTATGATACCTTAGATGTTCAGGATACAAATTTACAATCTGCTCGTTCAACTATCAGAGATGCAGATATTGCAGAAGAATCGGCAGAATATATTCAGGCAAGTATATTGCAAGAAGCAGCAGCGGCGCTTTTGGTTCAAGCAAACAATCAACCACAAATAGCGCTTCAGTTGATTATTGGTATGTGATAAAAGTTTTAAAGTTTCAAAAATACCGTATGCCTCTTCGAAAGAAGAGGCTTTTTATTTTGTATTTGGTGTTTATTATTATTTGTCATGGTTAATTACTTTTAAATTTTCTTTTTTATTAGTCTTTTTGATGAAAATTTGCTACCACTTTCTTCTAAATTTTAAACATGCATGTAACAAAGTGTTTTAAATTTTATACTTTAGTATGAGAAAGTTATACCTAAAGTTCTATAAAGTATGAAGAAATATTAACGATTACTTATGTGTGAGAG
>JAKSUT010000007.1 GCA_024408705.1 bacterium
AAATAAATAATAAATTTTACTATTTTTTTATTAGCATGCTACGATATTTTGTAATCGGAGTTTTTTATGAAAAAAATTTTAATAGCTATAATTTTTCTATTCTTAAGTTTCGCAAATTCTGCAAAAGCAGATGAAGTTACTTATGTGTCTCTAATACCACAAATTACACAAATTATTTATGCTTTAGGTGGCGAAGACAATCTTATCGGTATTTCAACAGGTTGCAGAGTTCCATCAACAGCAGCCGCCGAAAAGCCAAAACTTGGAAACGCTTTTTATATAGATACAGAAAGAGTTTCCATTCTTAAACCAACTTATATTTTCACAGTTCCAAAATCTAAAAAACATTTTTCAAACACTTATGCCGGCGCAAAAATGATTTATCTTTCATTTGATTCAATACAAGATGTTTATGATAGCACCTTGACACTAGGAACACTTATTGACAAAGAAGCTAAGGCAAAAGAACTTGTTGCAGATTTAAAAATAAAAGTGGACTCTTTTAAAACCTCTGAGCCTAAAAAGATTTTGTATCTTGTTCAAACAGACCCTTACATAACAATTGGGAAAACAAGTTATGTAACAGAAATAATCGAAAAATCAGGCAATAGTTCTTTAACCTCAAATATCTTGCAAGAACATCCTATTTTGAAAAAAGAAGATTTGCCAAAATACGACCCTGATATAGTAATTTTAAGTTGGCCTACTGATTTTAGATTATTGAAAGTCGTTTATCCAAATGCAAAAATAATAGTATTAACACCTCAAAAAAGGAATTTAATTGTTTATCCTGATTTGAGAATTTGGCAAATAATAAAATATTTTTCAATGCTTAAATAATTTTATTTGCTTTATTAAATTCTTTCATCTTAAAACTTGCACCTTTGACTTTATCAAAATAGGCTTTTGCTTTTGTGTTTAGTGGATTTTCTTTTAAAACTATTTCAAAACAATTTGCTGCAGTTCCAAAATTACCATTAAGTTTGTGCGCTATACCCATTTTAAAAAACAATTTTTCACGGTTAAAGTTTAATGCTTTTGCTTTTTTTAAACTTTCAATAGCAAGAGCATAATCGCCTGTTTTAATTCTGTAACAGCCAAAATAATAGTGTATAGCTGGATAATTTGAATTTATTTTTATTGATTTATTCAAATATGTTAGAGCTGTTTTGTAATCTTTTTTCTGAGTGTATAAATCTCCCAATTTAGCTAATACTTTATGATTTTCGCTATTAAGTTCAATATATTTTTTATAATACTTTATTGCATTTGCAATATCTGCTTTTTTATCATAAGAATTTCCAAGATTTAGATAAATACCAGGTTCTTCTTTTTCCAATTTTAGTGCAGCCAAAAAATTGACTATTGCTGAATCATAGTCTTGTTGCTTATAAAATTTCACACCTATTTGTAATATATCTTGTATTTCTTTTTCCATTTTAATCCTGAGGCTCTAAGTGAATAGAAATTTCTGTATGATGTAATTTTTCTTCTATTGCTTGTTCTATTTTATCGCAAAGTTTATGTGCGGTTTTTATTTGCATTCTTCCATTTACAATCAAAATTATTTCCATATTTTTCTTAAAGCCTGAACGTCTTGTTTTTAATTGTTTTAAGGCAATAATACCTTCATTTGAAAATTGCGCAAGTAGTTGTTTTATTTCATCAATTTCTGATTTATCAAGTGAAGCATCAAGCAAATTTGTCTGAGCTTTTTTATAAATTTTTAAACCAGTTATAAAAATTATAATTGCAACTATGATTGCGACAATTGGGTCAAAAATAGGATTGTTTGTGACTTTTATAATCGCAAGTCCAACAAAAACACCAAGCGCTGAATATATATCTGTTCTTAAATGTATTCCATCTGCGTGAAGCGCATTTGAGTTTGATTTTTTTGCGACATAAAGAATATAAGAGCTTACAAAAAAGTAAATCACCATTGATAGACCCATTATATAAAGTCCTAACCCTGTGTTTATCATTACTTTTGGCGGAAAGATTATATTTTTCATCGCTGCATAAATTATATAAAATGCAGCCCCCATAATAATAAGACTTTCAATTAAACTTGAAATATCTTCGTATTTATCATGACCAAATTGATGGTCGTCATCTGCCGGTTTTGATGATTCTTTAACAGATAAAAAGGTTATGATTGAAGCAAAAAGGTCAGAAGCAGAATGAATAGCTTCTGAGATAATACTTATACTGCCTGAAATTATTCCTACAACTAGTTTTATTGCGATTAAAAATATATTTGAAAAAACAGAAGTATAAGCTGCGATTTTCTTTTCCGTTTCAATATTAATATCCATATTTGTTCTTCTATTCTTCTATATCAACATGTATCCCGTTAGATGCGTCTTCTTCCTGATATTCATAAGCATTAACTATTTTTGATTGAGTTTTTGTCTTCTTTATTTCTTTCAAAACATTAGATTTTGTTTCTTGCAAACTATCAAGAGTTTTTTTGTATTTTTCTTGAATTTTAGAATTTATATCATCAATGATTTTTCTTTCTTCATCAGTGATATTTGCTGTTTTATAGGCAGCAAACATTTGCTCTATTAAAGATTCTCTTTGTCCAGTTTTTTTACTTGCAAGTTCGTAATTTTCTTCTTTAATAGCGTCATCAATTTCTTTTGAAAGATTCAAAAATTGTTTATATAGAAGTTTCAGTTGAGCAAAATCAGTCATAAAAATTACGCTTCCTCATCTATTTCTTCTTCATCATCTTCTGAACCATCACTGTAAACTATTTCTTCTTTTTGACTTTGTCTTTCAATATTTATATTTGCGCTACCTGTTGCAGCAACTTGTTCAGTTTTTAATTTTTCAATAGCTTGACTCCAAGTGTTTCTTAAATTTGTAAGATGTTTTAAAACTTCATCAATTCCTACTGTGTTTTTACTAACATCTGATGTTATAATAAGTCGTCTTAAATACTTGTACAAATTATATAAAACAGCTGCGAATTGTCCGCCTTGCTCCATATCAAGAGTATCCATAAACTCTGCAATAATATTTTTGCAGCATTGCATATTGTGGTGAAAAGATTCATCATCATTTGCTTCTAAATTTAATTTAGCTTTGTTTAAAAAATTTATTGCACCGTCATATAGCAAAATTAAAATTTGTTCTGGTGTTGCTGTTTCTACTTGATTTTTCTTATATTGTTTTAAATATGGATTAATAGGACTCATTTTTATACCTTTTTATTGATAAACGCTCCAGCTGCGTGGTTTAGTTTCGACATAACTTTGACTAAATTATCAGCATCTATCGTGTCTAATACTCTATTCTCATTTTCATTATACAACTCAATTGTATTGTTTTTTGTGTTTACTCTCATAGTATAGCCTTTTAGAGATTCTTTTTCAAGACTTAGTAATTTTTCTTGTTTTTCAAGTTCTTCTTGATTTGGATTATTTTCATCATTTTCTTGTTCTTTTTGTCCTTCGCTATGTGCATCTTTGTCTTTTTCCTTGATTCCATCTTTGTCGGCACTTTTGTTTATAGATTTTACTTCTATTTTTCCTTCTTTCATAGCTTCAAACTCAGTTTGTCCTATAGCTTGCGCTGATGCAAGCTCTGGATTCAAACCTATACTGCCCATTGAAAATCCATCAAGACCCATTTTCTCTCCGTGAATGTTTAGTTATTAATTTGACTATTATTAAAGTATATTATATAATTAAAAAAAATGGAATAGAGAAAGGACTTTTTTCTTGGCTACAAATCTGTTAAAGCAGTTTATAGATAAGTTGCTTGTTTTTCCTTTATGGGTAAAACAGATTATATACTTGCATTTGCACGAAGATTTAAAACAGTATTTGAGCGAAGATTTTTTACAAAAAGATTTAAAGGACTTGATGTATTTATATGTTCCAACGCTGACTTTTATGGGAAAAGGAGAGTTAGCTGAAAGAGCAGCGGGTTTCGATGCTAATATTTATGCATTTATGGAAGCTGTAGATCAAGGTTTTAATCTTATTGAAATTGCTATGAACAACTTCTGGACAATGGAAGAAATAGCAAAATACTTTGTACTTTGCGAAGAACAAAATTACATTAAAACACCTGATTCTATTCAAATTGCAACAATGATTGGTTTTATGTCTGGTAAATTTAGAACAGGCGAATATTTTAAACGTATTGGAAGAATTAACGTCGATCAATTACAAGACGTTATTGTAAAACAAAAAGAAGCTGCAGATGCAGGAACTCCTGTAATGATGGCTGAATTAATGATTTCTTTGGGTTATTTAACAGAAAGAGAAACAAAATCATTATTGGTTATTAAAGAAGAAGCTAAAAAAAGATTTATCCTTGATCCTTCTATTATTCCATCAGGAAAAGAATCTGAAAAACCTTCTTATAGTGAAGAAGATTACAAACGTGTAATTATTAAATTAAAAGAACAAAACAACCATCTTATTGAACAACAGAAAAAAATCGTTACTTTCTTAAAAAAACAACAACAAAAATAATTGTTAATGGTTTAATGCTTCTTCAATAGCTACAATCATACTTGATTCGTCAGCGATATTTTTGCCTGCAATATCAAAAGCTGTTCCATGGCAAGGTGAAGTTCTAATAATGTCTAAACCAACCGTTGTATTTACTGTTTTATCTTTTGCAATTGTTTTTATCGGAATTAAACCTTGATCATGATAACAAGCTAAATAACAATCAAAAGGCAATGGTTTGTTTTTTAAATAAGCATTTGCACCTTCGATAAATAACGTATCTGCTGGTAATGGAAGCGTAACGTCAATATTTTGTTTTTGCAATTTTTGAGCAACAGGAATTAAAATTTCTTGTTCTTCTTTTCCTAAAATTCCATCTTCGCCTGCGTGTGGATTAAAACCACAAAGAGCCAATCTTGGCTTTTGTACGTTATAATCTTTTTTCAAAATATTATTTATATCAATGATTTTTTGTTCAATTACACCTTTATCCAAAACGATTTCTTTTAACGGAACGTGACGAGTTAAAAGTAAAACTCTGAAATCATTTGCAGTAAATAACATTTCTGCGTGTTGATTGTCGTGAGCCAAGAAATGTTGTAAAACTTCGGTTTGTCCATTAAATTTATGTCCAGCTAAATGTAGTGCTTCTTTTGATACAGGAGCAGTTGCGATAGCAGAAACTTTACCGATTTTTACAAAATCAGCAGCCATTCTAAGTGATTGAAAACTAAATTCACCACCGGCTTTTGTGTTTTTACCTGCGCTAACTTCTTTTGCATCAAGTGGAATTTCTACTACGTCATAATCAAGATCTTTTCCGCCATAATAATCAAGCACATCATAATTTGAAATAAGCAAAACATTTTCTTTTGGTAGTTGAAGTTTTTTTAGTGCTTTTATCGTAACTTCTGCTCCAATACCATAAGGATCACCTGTTGTTATTGCTATTTTTTTAGAATTTTGTTTCATTTTTTTCAAAATATTTTAGTATATCTATCAAAGTATTTGGACCACCAAGATTGCCAGATTTAGTAACTATCCATTGAGCTTTATGGTCAAGAGATAGAGCAATCGCTGGTGCAACTTCATCAACCAAATATAGTTGTAATGAATCTATTGCTGCACAACATTTGTATGATGTTTCACCACCAAGTGTAATCAAAATCACTTCGCGTTGGAAAATAATTAATTTTGTTAGTTCTGCCAAGAAGTCTGTGATTTTTGTTGCAAGCTTTAATCTTGTCAATTCTGCATTTAGACTTTCTTCTGAAAAACCATCATAATCTTGAATTAAATATGATGTGTTTACAACAACAGTGTTATTTTTACCTAAATTACTTAAAATTCTATCTGTTAAATCTTTTGTAATACCTTCAAGTATTGTTTTTAAATCCAGATTTAAAATATAAACATTGTTCAATTCGTCATCATCTGCAAGTTTTTTTATTTGGTTTGCAGTAATTTGAGTTGCACTACCTGAAACAACGAATTTTGGTAAATTTGGTATTGTTTTTTTAATGTGTTGGTTTTTCATTTCAGGTAACCAAGTATTACCAAGAGCTTGTGCGCAAGCAGCAGAACCTGTTGGAAGTATTTTGTAATTTGTTTTATTAATAGCCAAAACAACTTGTTCAATATCTGTTGTTGAAACGGCATCAGCTACAATTAGTTTTTTACCTTGTTCGATAAGTTCTCTTATCTTTAAAAGAATAGGGCCTGCACCTTTCATAATAGTTGAAAGTTCAAGTTGTCCAACAATATTTTGTTTATCTTTTGGTAGTTGATTTTTTAATAATGTTGGAATATGTGATTCGTAAATTGGAGAATGAACATCCCTTGCCATTTCAGTTCTTTCTATCGGAATACCTTTTAATAAATGATATCCACCAACAGTAGTTCTGCCTTCAGAAGGGAAAGCTGGCATTATTATTGCGGCATCCATTTCTAAAGTTTCAACTACGGCAAGTGTTTCAATTGCAATGTTTCCACGAATTGTTGAATCTATTTTTTTATACACATAATCAAGATTAAGTTGATTTACAAACTCTTTTGTAGCCTTTTTGACTTTTTCGTAAGCTTCTTCAGCCGGAACATTTCTTGTTTCTGTTGATAAAGCCCAAGTTTGCGTGTTTTTTATATTTTGTAAAAACAGGTCACTTTTAAGTAAAATTTGAGTGTTTGAACCTCTTAAATGAAACTGCAAAGCGGTATCATTCGCACCTGTTAAATCATCTGCAATAATTCCAATAAGGCTTGATAAAATCATTTGTTATTCAGCATCCTTTTTAGAACCTAAAAGTCTAACATTATTTGCAATAATCAAATATCTTTGACGTTCTTCACCAGAAGCATCATTCCATTTATTGATAGCAATTCTACCATCTACTGCAACTAATCTGCCTTTTTTTACATATTCACCGGCAAATTCAGCTTGTTTATCCCAAACATCTACATTAAACCAGTCAGTTACTTCTGATTTTGTTTTTGAGTCCCAACGGCTTACAGCTAATGAAAAAGTTGTTCTTATTTTTCCTGATTCAAAATATTTTATATCTGAATCTTGACCTGCTCTACCTACTATAACTGCTGAATTCATATTTATTCCCTTCTTAAATTTCTCTTTATGTTTAAAGCATACAATAAATTAGCTAAGATAACTACAAAGTTTAAGTATTATTAATTTATGTATGCAATAATTCTTCTTCTTTTTCTGTATTAATACAATTTTCAAAACCAGTATTATCACAAATGAATTTTGCCCATTGTTGCATAATTTCCTCTGGATCAAGCGTATGTGAAATTGGTTTTCCTATTTTTATCGTAACTTGATGAGCTTTCCAACCTTTTTTGTATCCATCAAAGCCACAAATTGCAACAGGAACAATATCCGCTTTTGTTTTGTGTGCAATAATTGCAAAACCTTTTTGAATGTTTTCTATTTTTTTGTTATCTCTTATTCCGCCCTGTGGAAAAATTCCAAGCGACCAAGTTGTTTTAAAAACTTCGGCGATTGTTCTGAATGTTGAAAGTTCTGGTTTATCTCTATTAACAGAAAAAGCACCCAATCGTTTTACCCACCATTGAAGATTACAATCTTTTTCAAATAATTCCATTTTTGCCATATATGCTACTGGTTTAAAAATAGCAGATGATACAAAAAGTGGATCAAACATTGAAACATGATTTGCGGCATATATTACTCTTGTTGATTTTGGAATGTTTTCTTTTCCTTCAACTTTAAATTGATAACAATATTTGAAATAATAATGACAAAGTCCGATAGTGAAGATATGGAACATCCATCTTAGTGTATGATATTCTTTTGCATATCTTCTTGCGAATTTTCGTTTCTCTGTTTTCTTTTCTTCTGGGGTAATAGTCATTTTATTCTTCCTCTTGCGGTTCATATTTAAAACCAGTCAATTCTTGCATGCTTGCAATCCATTTGTCAAACATTTCATCTTGATTGTCTGTAAACTCAATCATTTTACCTATTTTTACAACTATTTTACCAGTAAATGGAATTTTTGCTTTCTTATCAGTACCAAAAATTCCCATAGGCAAAATATTACATTTAGTCGCTTTTGCAAGTCCAAGAAAACCTTTTTTAACAGTTGTAATTTTTCCTGCTTTTTCTCTTGTTCCTTGTGGGAAAAGTCCAAGTATCCATTTTTTTGTTTTTACAAGAGATTTTGCTGTTGTAATTGTTGAGATACCAACTTTTTCTCTATCAACGGCAAAAGCTCCCAAAGTATCAAGTAAAATTTTCAATATTGGGTGATAAAATAATTCTTTTTTTGCCATAAATGCAATCGGATTTGGCAATATTGTTGCCATCAAGACAGGGTCAAGTGTTGATAAATGGTTTCCAACTGCGATATAGTTATTGCAGTTTTTTGGAATATTTTCTTTTCCCTCAACTTCGTATCTATAAAATAGTGTGAAAATCATATTATACCAAACTTTAGTGACAAAAAATTGCCATAACATTCTAAAAGTACAGAAATCTTCAGGTTTTCTAACCATGTATTTTTGAATACTTTCAATCTTTTCTTTTTCGCTTAATTCTTTTGACATATACACTCCCCAATTATTCTTCTTTTTGATTATATACTAAAAACAAATTTTATGCTATTATTACAATGTTATTTTTTTAGTGAGGTAGTTTATATGACAGACAAAGTTGCATCTTGTGAATTAGAAAAAGAATTATTTAAAAATGTAGAAGATAAAACCCCCGAATATATCAAGCAATTAAATTTGATAGATTTATCAAATAAAGATGCTTTTGTATTCAAATTGAAAAAAGAATATTTGCAACCTTATGATGCAGAAAAAAATCCTGAAGGTTTAGATTTATGGGGATGGTTCAAAAATTATGAAAAAGAAGCAAAAGTTTCAACAGCAGGTATAAGAGGACCTCAAAATATTTTGTACCCTCAAGACACAAGATTTCCAATAAATTTAATCGGTATCACTCTTGCAACTGTTGCAAAAGCATTAGTTGTAAAAGATAAAAAATATCAAAACCCTGTAAAACTTGCAGGTCGTGAAGTTAGATATAATTCAGATAAATTTTTAGATGCAATAGCTAGAATACAAGCTGCTTATGGTATTAAAACTTTAGTTCCTGTTGATAAACAAACTATTCCAATTTGGTTAGCTTCATTTTTAGTATTCAAATTAGGTTTAATTGGTGGCGAATATATCACATCAAGCCATGGGATTTCTGTAAAAAACGCAACAAAAGATTTGAACTGTCAGGGTGGTCAATATTTGCCTGAAGAGTCAATGGAATTTGTTAATAAAATAAGAGAAATTTTTGAAATCGCAGAAAAAGAAGGTTTCTATGAAATCAAGTTTGCCGCAGAAAATGATGCACTAATAAATCAAGAAGAAATGAAAAAACTTGAAAATGGTATAAATTTATATATCGAATACCTAAAATCAGGTGTTGCAAGAGATATAAATTTAGATTTAGTTAAAAACTTCAATGGAAAAATCGTTATAGAAAACGTTGGCGGAAGTGCATACAGAACATTAAGTAAAATCTTAGAAAAACTTGGTATAAATTCAAAATTTGATTGGCTAGATACAAAAGAAGATCCATTCTTCAATTCTATTGGTAAATATGACAAAGATCCAAAAGGAAACAGTTGTTTCTATGACTATTCAGTAGATGCAACAGTTATTGCTAAAAAACCAAACGGAGAAAAATTCTTCCCAGTTATTAATTCTATGAATTATACAGAAAGATTGAAAAAATATGATATTGGAACAGTTGTATTAATCACTGACCCTGATCATGACAGACTTACTGTCGCACAAATTGAAAGCGCTTCAAATATTCAAAAATTAGATGCTTCTGGTATTGATTATGTAAAACTTTCAGAAGATAGAGTTTTATCTGTATTTACTGCAAACCAAGCATTTTTAATGTTGATGGATTTCAGAGCAAATCAATTGAAAAAGCTTGGTGCTTGGAACGATTTTCCAATGTTTATGATAAAAACAACAGCTTCTTCTCTTGCTTGGGATGAATGGGCTGAGGCAATGGGAGTAAAAGTTGTGAATGTTCCTGTTGGTTTCAAAGAAATTGCAAACATAATGAAAAAAGTTGAAGCACATATCAAAAAAGCACCTGATAAAGAAGTTGTTATTACAGATGTTATGGGTAACAAAATCAATTTGGGTGTAAATCCAAGATTGTTGTTTGCAGGTGAAGAATCAGGCGGAATGATTATGGGACCTCCTGTTTTGATTAAATCATCATCTGCAAATGAAGCTGTTGCAATGAGAGAAAAAAGTGCAACCGAAGCGATTGTTGTTGCATCTTCTTTAACTGCAAAATTGTGTGAAGAAAAACAATTATTATCTGAATATTTTGTTCAAGTTTTAGAAAAGAACAAAATTAACGGAAAATTTGATACTAGAGCGGATATTTCTTATTACAACGAATCTGAACCAGATATTCAAAAATTAAATGCAGAAAAGAAAGCCGGAGAAGCAAAAAGAACAGAAAATGATTTATTCTATCTTTCAATGGCAATGGGTGTTTCTGAAGGTTCTTTGAAATTAGAAAACGTAATAGAAATTTTAAACGATACTTTCAAAGATTTATCATTCTCAAATCTTAAAGCAATAACATTTGTAGGTGACGGTACTTATTTAAGATTTGATGACAAATTCATTGAAATAAGACCTTCTGGTACAGATGCAAAAACAAAAGCTTATGCTGCAGGTCTTGATAAGAAAGAACTTGAAAAATATACTACTTTAATGGGTAATTATTCAGGTGCAAGAACTAAAACTTATAATAAATATATTTCAGATGAACTTTATAATTCTGCAAAAGATAAAGCTATGAAATCTTATTTGGAATTTGTAAATAAAGATTTGGTATAATTTTCATTGAAGGATTTATTATAAGTGAAAATAAGACGTGTAAACTATTTCGATAAATTTAAACTTAAAAAAAGTATTTCTTTTTTAAGTCCGGATGTCGTCGCTCATTACACAAAAGTTTTTAGAAATTATCCTTTTTTACACTTCCACAAATTTTTACCACTAAGCATGAAATTTTTGCCTGAATCTTACATTATGGAAGATAATAATTCTAAAAATATTTTAGGAATGATTACGGCAATTCCAACAAGCGGCAACCAAAGCAAAATCGCAATAAGTCGTTTATTTTTAGAAATGAATTATTATGAAGTCGGTAAACAACTGATAGATTATGTTATTGCAAAATATGGCGCTATCGGAGCTACAAGTTTTATTTCAATTATTGATGAAAGAAACGACGAACTTTTGCAACTGTTTTCAGAAGGTTGTGGGTTCAGACAATTTGCATCAGAACAATTATGGCAAGTTGAAAATATAAAAGAAACTAATGTACCAGAATTTGTAAGACCTTTTAAAAATTCAGATGCAAAAGATGTTGCAGAATTGTTTAACGATAGTTTAATAACTCACTACAAACCATCTTTACTAAGAAAAAAAGAAGAATATACAGAAAACATATTCAAAGGATTAGCAGACAGACGAATTTTCAGATATGTCGTTGCAAGTTCGTTTAATAAAAATAAAATGAAAGCATATTTTGCAATCTCAACAACTGATGGTGTAAATTTTGTTGTTGTAATAACTCTTTCTGCTTGGGAAGAAACTTCAATTGAAACAATATTGAAATTTGCAAAACGTGAAATTAGCAAAGTAAGTAAAGACTTTGTGATGTATATAAAAATAAGAAAATACACAACAAGTGCAGAAACTATCGAACAAGCCTTGTTAAACAATGGCGGAAGCTGTACTCAAACACAAATTGTATTAGTAAAAGATTTTTATAAACCAGTAAAAGATTTTGAAACAGAACATTCTATAATTCTTTTCAATGATTTTAAAGAAAGGTCTGTGTATAAAAGTTGATTTCAAAAGATAAAAAATATGAAAAATATATGAAAATGTGTTTGAAATTGGCAAAAAAAGCAGACGGAAAAACTTCTCCAAATCCGCTTGTTGGTTGTGTTGTATTAGATAAAACCGGAAAAATCATTGCAAAAGGTTATCACAAAAAATGTGGAGAATACCACGCAGAAAGAAATGCACTTCTAAGTATTGATAAACAAAAAGCCAAAGGCGGAACTTTGATTGTTAATCTTGAACCCTGCTCTCATTATGGAAAAACTCCACCATGCGCAGACTTGATTGTTGAATATAAATTGGCAAAAGTTGTTTATGGTTTAAAAGATCCAAATCCAAAAGTTGCAGGAAAAGGATTAAAAATTTTAAAAGACGCAGGTATTGAAGTTATTGGTCCTGTGCTAGAAAATGAATGCAAAAACTTGAATGAAGTATTTTTAAAAAATATCGAACAAAACAAATGCTTTGTCGCACTAAAAACTGCAACAACTTTAGATGGAAAAATTGCAACAGAAAATGGTGATTCAAAATGGATAACTTCTGATGCAGCAAGAGAAGAAGTTCAAAAAATAAGAAATCGATATGATGCAATTTTAACAAGCAGTTCAACAGTTATTAAAGATAATCCTTCAATGACTTGTAGAATGAAAAACGGCAAAAATCCTGTGCGCGTTGTGATTGATACAAATTTAAAAACTGATATTAATTCAAAAATATACACAAACGACAGAACCAAAATATATTTAGCAATTTCTGATAAAGTCAAAGATAGCGATTTAAAAGGAATTCCAACCCATATAGAAATCATAAAGTGTCCGATTTACAATAATTCAGGTATTGATTTAGAATATTTGCTAAGTGCGTTGTATAAAAAGGGTATAAATAGCGTACTAGTAGAGGCTGGCGGAAAATTAAACGGAAGCTTTTTGAAATTAGGGTTAGTTGATAAAATATATCAATTTATAGCGCCAAAAGTTTTGGGTGACAAAACAGGTATAAACGCATTTGAGGGTTTAGACACAAAAAAAATCAACAATTCCAAAAATTTTAAATTTACTGAAATTGTTGATTATAATCCTGATATTTTAGTAATTTATAAATAATTAGTATCTATAAATAGGGTCATAATAACTAACATCTAATTGATTTGGGGTAAATATATTTTTTAGTATTTTTGTTAGTTTGTTTTCTGGTTTCTTTTCAGTTTGCGAAAAACTTACTGTGTCACCTTCAAAAGTGAAAGTGCTTGGGGTAGGATAATAATTATTTTTTGTATTATTTTTATTATTATTTTTGTTTGCGATTTCAAATATTGAATATGCATCTACGGGGTTAATTCTCATATTTTTTCTCCTTTTGTTATAAAGTGTTTTGCATACACTTCATTTAACAATTTCATTATGTATCATAATAAATTTTTTGTCAACCCCTTTTATTTATTTTTATTAAGCTTGTCAAAATTCAATAATATCGTGACAGATTGATTAAGTGGCAAAAATACACTTTATACCTATCTAATAGAGTTTTTTAAATTTCAAAATAATACTTTAGTGTTAATCGCCTGTCTAAAATTTTAAAAAATAAATATAGACAGTTGATTAATTGTAAAAAATACATTTATTCTGTTAAATATAATTAAATCTTTTTCATACTTCCAGCTATTCTTAATTCCAATGGGGGCATCTGCCCCCTTTTCTTTTATTTAGCATTAAAAATAAAAACACTCCAAAAAACAGGACACCTGTGGCATAAAAAATCTTATGCAAATTTTACGATATAAATTAAGAAATTTTTTATAAATCATCAAAAGGTATAAAACAAATTTTAAAGGAGAGCAAAATGAAAAGCATTACGACATTAGAATTGCAATACGCACACCGATTTTATGGTTTCAAAGGAGAAGCACAATATTTGCACGGACATACAGGGATTTTATCAATCGAAGTTGAAGATTCTATAAACATGGGGGTAAACATGGTTTATCCTTGTAACGAAATAAAAAAAATTGCTTGGAACATTCTACAAAATTTTGACCACGCATTAATATTAAGAGAAGACGACCCTATTTTGCCTATGATATTAAAAGTTTATGAAGAAGAAGGTATAAAAAACGGAGCAGATACAAACCAAAATATCGGCCCTGAGTTTGATTCAATTCTTGCAAAAGCTTATCCGCAAAGTCGTTTAGTAGTAACAAAAGAAACAATGACAACAGAAGGCATGATAAAAATTGTTTATGATTTACTGAAAGACAAATTAAATATTTCAAAAATAACATTCAATAGTGGCGAAAACACGGCTTCTGAAACTTATGAACCACACAACACAATAAAACGTTGCCCACTATGCGGAGTCACACTTGATAGCGCCGGTGTATGTTATAAATGCGGATATGGGAAATAAAATTAAATAATTGAAAAAGTTGCTACTAGATAAAAAAAAGAGTGGACAAATTAGTCCACTCTTTTAAACATTACTTGTCTTTTTTGTGACAATCACATTCACAATCGGAGCAAGTGCATTCTTTGCCTTCATGACAACCACAAGTGCAACCTTGTGAACATTTTGATTTTTCATCTGACATATTTGCCTCCTTTTATACCTGTATACCCTAGGGGGGTATATTATTATATTAACTCTTTTTATTATACTTGTCAATTCTTATATTAAAAACTATTAAATAACACTCTTTATTTATATGCTTTATTGACACATACCCAGTTGGGGTATATTATAATTTTGGAGGTTTTTATGACTAATTTTTGCGAAAATGATAGTTTTAGATCTATTGAATATACAGATAAGTTGTTGAATAGGCTTAATCGTATAGAAGGACAAATTCGTGGATTAAAAAAAATGGTAGGAAATGGCAGTTATTGTATTGACATTTTGACTCAATCATCTGCTGCATCTGCAGCAATAAATGCTTTTAACAAGGAGTTGTTATCTCAACATATAAAAACTTGTGTTGTTAATGACATAAAAAAAGAGCATTATGAAGTTGTTGAAGAATTGCTAAAAGTTATTCAAAAACTTATGAAATAAGTTGTTAAGTTAAGAAAAGAAACTCTTTAGAGGTTCTTTTCTTAACTTAGTGTGGGGCGAGAGGTGACTCTGCCGAAGAAAACTTGCCGGTTGCTAGTTTTCTGAGAGGGGAGAACCCAAATTATAACTTATTCGTTAATTTCATAGACAATTACATTTTTGTTTCTTGAAAAATATCGGGAAAGTCGGCAATATATTTGAGTTTGCCAGACCTTTCATCAGTTTCAGAAATTTTTTATAAAATTAACGGAATTAACGATTTCTTAACGGTAAAATTAACAGATTTTTCCTTGAATTTTTCAACAATAGCCAGTGATACGCAGTTTGTTTGAATATTCCGAGCGTTAATTTTGGATAATTTTCAATTACATTTTAATTACATTTGCAAAAAACTTCCCCGTTGGCGGAATGTCTTTTGGTTTGAGAATTTTAACAGTTGAAAGAAGAAAATGTACACAAAAGAAAAATGTAATTGAAATGTCAAAAAATATGTAATTGAAAAATTAAAAACAAAAAACACTTTATATGTTATTCCGAAAATTTAAAATAAATTGACTTTTTCGGAATAATTATTTATAATCAAAATTGAGGAAAATATGAAATTAATTCCAAGAACAATATATTTAAACAAATTACTTAATGTTATAGAAACTCCTGATATAAAAGTTATCACAGGAATAAGAAGGTGTGGTAAATCTAAACTTTTAGAAGCATTTATGAGTTATGTTGAAAACAATATAAGTGATTCAAATATAATTCATATTAATTTTAATTTACCTAAAGATGAGGACTTAAAAGACTATAAATCATTAATTGAGTATGTTGAAGCTAAATATAAAACCAATTGTCAAAACTTTCTTATAATTGATGAAATTCAAATGTGCCAGGGGTTTGAAAAAGCTATTAACGGATTTCATGCAGAAGAAAAATATGACATTTACATAACAGGTTCTAATGCTTTTTTATTAAGTAGTGATTTAGCAACCTTATTTACAGGTAGAACATTTAAAATAGAAGTTTATCCTTTTTCATTTAAAGAATATATTGAATACTATAAGCCTGACGATATACAAAGTGCTTTTGATAATTATGTTAAAGAAGGTGGAATGTCAGGTTCTTATTTATATAAGGAAGATGAAGAAAAATACAGCTACTTGAAAGATGTTTTTAATACATTAATCGTGAGAGATATTAAACAAAAATACAAAATAAGAAATACCAATATCATTCAAAATTTAACAAATTTTTTGATGGATAATATTTCCAATTTAACTTCAATCAACAACATTGCTAAAATATTAAATGCCAACAAAATTAATATTACAGATAAAACAATATCAAATTATATAGAATACCTGTGCAATGCTTTCGCATTTTACAAGATAAAAAGATTTGATATTAAAGGTAAGAAATATCTCAATACACAAGATAAATATTATCTGTCTGACCACTCATTCAGATATGCTATTTTAGGCACAAATAATATGGATTACGGCAGAGTATATGAAAATATTGTAGCCATTGAATTATTAAGAAGAGGATATGAAATTTTTGTGGGAACTTTATATCAAAAAGAAGTTGATTTTGTTGCTAAAAGGCAAGGCAAAACAGTTTATATCCAAGTTTCAGATAATATTTTAGATGAAGATACTCTAAATCGTGAAATATCTTCTTTGTTAAGAATAAAAGATGCTTATCCTAAATATATAATAGCCAGAACAAAACACGATAATTATCAATTCAATGGCATAGAGATCATAGATATTGCAAATTGGTTGTCTGATTAATACATTATTGTCATAATAGATATAACATTTTTTATTCGTAATAGTGTAATTACCATCCTCTTAAAGCATTATTTATATTATGCAACTGCATATTTGTATTTTGTAAATGGAAATTGTTTTGTTGTATTGAATTGTTGATATTTTGAAGTCTGTTGTTTGTTTCTATTTGATTCATTGTTGTATTAAAATTTTGTATTGTTTGTTGTCTTAACATCATTTGATTATATAATTCTTGTTGCTTAGATGCAGTTTTTTGTAATTCTATTTCTCTAATTTTTAAGTAACATAATGCTTTTTCATTTTTTGATAAGGTTTTGCATGTATTTATTTCGTTGTAAAATTGTTTTTTTCTTTCAACCCAATAATAATTTGATATGTTTGCATTATTATATTGTCTTCTTATATTGGATATTGCTATTTTTTTTGCTGTCCAACAATCTATTGCAGGTATAATGGTTATGCCCCTTATTATTTTGGCAGTTTTGCCTTGTGGCTTGCAGTAAAAAATAGCTGATTGCCTCGTTCCTTCAGATGTTGCAATATTTTCAATTTCATCATTAGAATATATTTTTGCATCCAAGTATTCGGAAGGGCAAATTTCACTCCATTCAGGTTCTTTTATATTATCTTCTGCTTTTACATTATTATGGCAGGGTAGATATAGCAGTATTCCAATAAGTATTAATAATAAAAATAATTTTTTCATACACAATACTCCTTTATTATATTGTAATCATACCATAGAAATATTAAACGATTTTATGAAACTGACATTTCCCAAAACAGTTTCATAAATTTTTCTATTTTTCACACGGGAATTTTACTGGGGAAATGAGGGAAGCAGAAAAATAAAATCACCTCAAAACACTCTCAAATTCTGCTTTTGCAAGACACTTTTTCACAAACTGCAAGTATGGTTTTAAACCCAAAATTCTGTAAGAAATTTGCGTGAGATTCCAACCTTTGATTTATACCAACAAAAAAAGAACCTCTGATGAGGTTCTTTTTTTTAATTTAGTGTGGGGCGAGAGGTGGGAATCGAACCCACGAATATCGGAACCACAATCCGAGGCCTTAACCACTTGGCAACACCCGCCACACAAACCTTTTAACTAATTGATACGTTGAAACATATATCCTATGCCACGAGCAGTCAATATCAATTCTGGATTTGCTGGGTCAGTTTCTAATTTTGAACGCAATCTTGAAATGTGTACATCAACAACTCTTGTATCAATTCTATGATCAGGTGGATATGCCCAAACATGTTGCAAGATTTCGTTTCTTGAATATGCTTGACCTGAGTTATTTACTAACAATTCTAACAAGCTGAATTCCATACCAGTAAGTCTAATACGTTCATTCTTTCTGAATACTTGTCTTCTTGCTGTATCAATTTTGATATTACCTGTTGTAATAACATTCTTTGTGATTTTTCCTGTTGGAACAACAGTTTCTCTGTTATTTGTTCTTCTCAAAACAGCTTTAACTCTTGCTTCCAATTCTTTTGGACTGAATGGTTTGATTACATAGTCATCAGCACCTAATTCTAATCCTGTAATTCTTTCTGAAACATCACCCAATGCTGTCAATATAATAATTGGAACATCAGATGTTCTTCTGATTTCTCTTGTAACTCCGTAACCATCCATTTTTGGCATCATTACGTCTAATACAATCAAATCAGGATTTGTTTTATTAAACACATTAACAGCTTCTTCACCGTCTTCAGCTACTACAACTTCGTAACCTACCATTTTTAAACGTGTTTCTAAAATTCTTCTGATACTTGCTTCATCATCCGCTACTAGAATGCGTTGACGAGAATCTGTTTCACCTTGCATTTCTTCTGTCATATTTCAGTCCTTAATTTACTTTCTTGTACTACCCAAACATATTACAAAATATTTATTTTGATGTAGTTTTTTAATAAATATGTATTTATATTAATTTAATCAAACCTAAATTGCAAGCATTTTTTTTAAAATTTTTGGTTTATTTTTTATTTTTTTCCGCAATGCCAATATTTACCCTGAATTTAGCAAATCAAAATTAAGATTATACTTGATTGAAACAGACTCTTTTAAATCAGAAATCTTGTCAAGTCCATTATTTTTTACGTACTCAAAAGCTTCTTTTCTTGCCATATCCAAAATTTTTGTATCTCTCACTATATCTGCAACCAACAAATCAGGAAGTCCGCTTTGTCTTGTCCCCAAAAATTCCCCAGGACCTCTAAGTTGCAAATCCTGTTCAGCAATAACAAAGCCATCATTTGTTTGAGTCATTATATCTAATCTTGTGAGTGTTTCTTGTGATTTTGTCGCCGTTACCAACACACAATAAGATTGCAAATCTGAACGACCTACACGACCTCTCAACTGATGAAGTTGAGAAAGTCCAAACCTTTCTGCATTTTCTATAACCATCACGGTCGCATTTGGAACATCAACACCAACTTCTACAACCGTTGTTGATACCAAAATATCATATTTTTTCGCTTTAAAATCAGCCATTACCTGTTCTTTTTCCTGATTTTTCAACTTACCGTGCAACAAACCAATTTTTAAATCTGGAAAAACAACTTCCTGCAAATACTCAGCTTCTTTAGTAGCCGCTTTTGCTGACAGAGTTTCGCTTTCATCAATCAACGGATAAACAACATAAGCCTGACGACCTTTTTCCACTTCTGCTTTAATCAATTTATGAACACTTGCCCTGCTTGAACCTCTTACAAGGGAAGTTTTTATTGGCTTTCTACCTTTTGGAAGTTCATCAATTATTGTCAAATTCAAATCACCATGCATAGTTAAAGCCAAAGTTCTTGGGATTGGAGTGGCAGTCATTGTAAGCAATTGAGGTAATTTTGACTTATTTTTCAAGATATTTCTTTGTTTTACACCAAACCTATGTTGTTCATCAACAATCACCGCGCCTAAATTATCAAATTTTACGTCATCTTGAATTAACACATGAGTACCGACCGCTATTTTCATTTGACCATTTTGCAAATCGGTTTTCAAAGTATCTCTTAATTTTTTCTTATTTGACCCTAAGAATAACCCAACTGAAATACCCATCGGAGTGAGCCATGAAGTCAAATTATTAAAATGCTGTTGCGCAAGAATTTCTGTTGGCGACATCAATGCTGCTTGATACCCATTTTCAACTGCCGCAAGCAACATTATTGTTGCAACAACAGTTTTTCCGCTACAAACATCACCTTGTAAAAGTCTTTGCATTCCACCTTTTGAATTTAAATCACGCAAAATATCATCAACTGCTTTTTTTTGCGCATTAGTAAGTTCAAATGGCAAAGACTTTATAAATTTATTCACCAAGCCTTTTTCTTTAATTTTCAATGGAATTGAATTACTATTATGTCTGTTTTCTTCTCTTAAAATTGCCAAACGAAGCTGGATTAAAAAGAGTTCTTCAAACACAAGAGAAAATCTTGCTTTTTCAAGCATTTCCATTGAATTTGGAAAATGCATTTGAAAAACCGCTTCCGATTTTTCAAGCATATCATATTTTTCGCGAATTTCTTTTGGAACAATTGTTTTAATCTTATCCTTGTATATCGAAATTGTCTGAAAAATAGTACGCCTTAAAGTTTTTATATTAATCAAATCGTTTAAAGGATAAATTGGAACAATACGACCTAAATTCAAATTACTTGTTTCGCCTTCAGAAAAATCACCTGACAATATTGAATATTGAGGTTTATCAAAAGTTAATCGCCCATCAAAAGAATTAAATTTAACTTTTCCAGAAACCATAATTGATGCATATTTAGGAAACATTGATTTATATCGTTCAAGCATTACTCTATTTGCTTTTGCATAAAAGAAACTCAAATCAATACTTCCTGATTCATCCGCTATAGTAACTTTCAAAACACTTAACTTATTTTTGGTAACAAAAGACGAAACGCTTTTAATCTTCGCAAAAACAGTTGTCGTTTCATCAACTTTCAAATGCTTTATCAAAGTTCTTGTTGAGTAATCAATATGACGTTTTGGAAAATAAAATAACAAATCCAACGCAGAAAAAATACCCAATTTATTAAGTGCCGCGCCAACTTTTGCACCAACACCTTTTATACAAGAAACATCTACCTGTTCGGGATTTCTATCAGCAAGCGAAGACTCTTGCGCTTCTTGTTTTTCTGCTTGCAAAGCCATTGATACAACTTTTACAAACCTTTCTATTGTTCGTTTTCGTTGTGGCATTGAATCAGTCAAATAAAGTTCAAAAAGTTCTTCTAAAATTTTCCATTTTTGATTTTTATCTTTTTTATAAATTTTTCGAAGTTCTCCAATCATAAATTTAGAAAATTCACAACTTTTTCCCCTAATATTTATGTATTGGTACTTTCTTTCGACTTCAATAGCTTTTTTAATTTGTTCTAAATTTTCAAACATAGCAATACTGTTTTAAATTTCATCAATCAATTTCGGTAAAATTTCAAACACATCTCCCACTATTCCAAAATCAGCAACGTCAAAAATAGGAGCATCTTTATCTTTGTTTATTGCAATTATCTTATCAGACATATTCATACCAACAACGTGTTGAATAGCTCCTGAAAGACCGCATGCGATATACAATTTTGGAGATACTGTTTTTCCTGTTTGACCGATATGACAAGAAGAGTCTATCCATCCTCTTTCAACAACAGGACGAGTTGCGCCAACTTTTCCACCTAATTTATCTGCAAGTTTTTTCAACAACTTAAAACCCTCAGCAGATTTCATACCCAAGCCACCCGCTACGATTACTTCTGCATTTTCAAGCGAACCTGCTTTATCTTGTTCTCTTTTTATAAATTCAATTAATTTTACTTCATCTGTCAAATCATCTATTTGTGGATTAAAATAAACTACTTGTGTATTTTTATACACCTCAACCGGCTTTATTTTCAATACATTTGGTCGAACAGTAGCCATTTGCGGTAGATTTTTACACAAGATTGTAGCCATCAAATTTCCGCCAAAAGTTGGTCTTGTTGCTGCAAGTAAACCTTTTTCATTTATGTCTAAACTTATACAATCTGCTGTAAGCCCTGTATTTAGAGCAGAAGAAACTCTTGGCGCAATATCTCTACCTTCTGTTGTTGCGCCTAAAAGCATTATATAAGGATTTTCTTGTTTTATTAAATTAATAAGACTTTTTGAATAAAGAGAAGTTGAAAAAGTTGAAAAATCACATCGTGATGGACAATACAAAACATCAAAATATCCACATTCAACAATTTCTTGAATAGCTTTATCGGTTTTATTTAACAAAACAGCGCAGATTTTTGCACCACATAATTTTACAGATAATTCTAATGCTGCACAACCAAGTTCTTTTACAACTGGTGACAAATCACCATTACGGGTTGTTTGAGCATATATAAAAATTGTTTTTGCACTATCTGTCATATTTTTCCCTATTTTAAATATTCTGAAATTTTTTGTTTTAAATTTTCAATAGTTTTTCCACAATCTTCAAAAAGCATAATTTCGCCACTACATTTTTGTTCAGGACGAAAAGCTTTTGAAACATAAGTTGGAGAGCCTTTCATACCAACTTCTGAAGCATCTAAACCTATATTTTCTGCTGATAAAACTTTAATATCAGCCTTTAATGCATTTTCAAAGCCAGAAATTAAAGGTCGTCTAAGTTCATCTGCACTTTTAACACATAACAAAGCAGGCAATTCTGCTTGCAAAACTTCGATACCATCTTCAACTTCTTTTTCAACGACAACTTTTTCTTCATCACAAGATACAAGTTTTTGAACATAAGTAATTTGCGGAATATCTAAATTTTGAGCAATACTTGGACCTGTTTGAGCAGTATCGCCATCAATTGCAAATTGACCACAAATAATCAAATCATAATCAGGAACAACTGTCTTTATTGCTGCGGCTAAAGTTCTTGAAGTTGCAATTGTATCAGCTGCTGCAAATTTTCTATCAGAGACTAAAAAAGCCTCATCAGCGCCAACTGAAATTGCACTTTTTAAAATTTCAACGGCTTGAGGAGGACCCATAGTCAAAACAGAAATTGTAGTATTTGGAACAGTTTCTTTAATTTTTAATGCTGTTTCAATCGCATAACAATCAGATGGATTTATTATGCTTTCTACACCATCTCTTTGAATTGTATTATTTTCTGTCCACTGAATATCACTGGTATCAGGGACTTGTTTTATACATAAAACTATTTTCATAAATTATTTTTGTTTACGTTGTTTTTCTTGAATATCTAAAGCTGCGTTGTGGGCAAGAATATAAACTGAACATGTGTTATAAGGTTTTAAAAACCAAGCACATCTTTCTTGAGAGCAAATAACCTCTACTTCATTTCCTGCGCTTTTCAATGGGCAATAAGGTGTATTTTTAGCTGACATATATTTATCCTTTCACTTTCATATTTAGTAAATTACAATTTTCATCGCGTTTGCGTTCAATATCTTTATAAATTCTTGTACGATTAATAACTTCATCAAAATCAATTTTGTGAGCATCGAAATCAGGGCCATCTACACAAGCAAATTTAACTTCTCCACCGACAGTAATTCTGCAAGCACCACACATGCCTGTACCATCAACCATAATCGGATTCATACTTGCTTCTGTATAAATACCTTTATCACGTGTAAGTTCTGCAACTGCACGCATCATTGGCATTGGACCTACTGCAATTGCATAATCAACTTTCTCACTATTCATTATTCTATCCATAACTTGTGTTACAAAACCTTTTTCTCCACAAGTTCCATCATCAGTAGTAATGAACAATTCAGTACATACTGATTTCATTTTTTCTTGCCAGAACAATAAATCTTTGTTTCTTGCACCCATAATCATATATACTTTATTACCTGCATCTTTAAATGCTTTTGCAATCAAATAACAAGGTGCTGCACCATATCCACCTGCCAAACAAACTACTGTACCATAATTTTTGACATGTGTTGGTTGTCCCAAAGGTCCGACTAAATCAACAATTTCATCACCCACACCAAGTTGCGCAAGTTTTTTTGTTGTATAACCAACTGCCATATAAACAATTGTCAATATTCCATTTTCTTTATCAACATCAGCTATGGTCAAAGGTATTCTTTCGCCGTTTTCTTCAACTCTCAAAATAATAAATTGACCAGCCTTAGCGTTTCTAACTACAAATGGAGCTTCTATTCTTAATTCATATTGATTTGGACAAAGCTCAATTTTTTCTACAATTTTATATCCCACAAAAGACTCCTTAATATAATCAATATTAAAACATTAAAATTATACGACAAAAATTCAAACTTGTAAAAACATTAAACTTCGTTAATACCATTTACAATTTCTTTTCCAAAACAATAAGCCATATAATACTTTCTAAACTTGCCTCTGCATAGTAAAAATATTGAAATAGTACAAATTTCTTTCATCATTTCATAAACATATCTTCTGCGTTGATTTTCAATAAACCCAACAACCTTTTTTGTCATTGTTCTTGCTGAAAACAAAACATCTTTAAGCCTTGATAAATTAGCAACAACACTATATTTAAAAAGAGGTAAACTTTTATTAACTGCATTAACTTTCATATCTAGTTTTATTATTTGATAAATAATAATCAAAGCTAATACAAATTCCAATATAAAAAATATAACAATAAATGCTTGTAACATAATTATAAATTATAAGATATTTTAAAAATTATTCAAATAATTTATTTAATGTATAATAAAAAGTATGGAAATGAAGAAAAAATTAATTAAATATCCGTTTTTGACAAAAGAAGTAGAAGTTTACACTCTTGAAAACGGTCACACAATAGTTTTAGCACACAAAGAAGGTGGACTTGTTAATGTTAGTTCTTGGGTAAAAACAGGTTCTATCAACGAAGACAACAATAACAATGGTATCTCTCACTTTCTTGAACATTTAATGTTTAAAGGAACTCACAAACACAAAGCTGGTGAGTTCGACAAAATTTTGGAAGCAAAAGGTGCAATTGTAAATGCTGCAACTTGGAAAGATTACACTTTCTACTATGTTACACTTCCAAAAGGAGAAAATAACGAAAACTTTAATTGCGCAATAGAACTTCATGCAGATATGATGCTTGATCCGGTTGTGCCAGATTATGAAATGGGCGCACCTTTTGATGTTAATGACAAAAATGTTACTGACAAAAGAGAACGTCACGTCGTAATTGAAGAAATAAGAATGCGCCAAGACCAACCTTGGACAAAAGTTTATAATGCTTGTAACAAAGGCATTTACACTCAACATCCTTATAAAAGAGATGTTATCGGTACGCCTGAAATAATTTCACAAGTTTCTCAACAAGAAATTATGAATTATTATCACAGTTTCTATACTCCGGAAAATATCACAACTATTGTTGTTGGAGATTTTAACCACGAAGAAATTTTAAACAAAGTTATAAAAGAATTTGATAACTGGGGTGAAAGAAAAACCGTAAAAAAAGAAATTACGCTTGATACTCCAATCTCAGAAACAAGATACACAGAACAAAAAGCAAAATTAAATTCAGCATTTGCAATGTTTGGTTATCTTGGTCCTCAAGCAAAAGATTTAAAAAATTCAATCTCACTTGAAATTTTAGCAATAGTTTTGGGTGACGGAACAAGTTCTAAACTATACCAAAACTTGATAGAAAAACAACCAGAACCAATATTTAATATGGTAAGCGCTGAACACTATCAATTTAGAGATGGCGACAACTTCTTTATTCAAGCAAACTTCAAACCAGAAAAGAAAGATATAGCATTATCTCTAATCAAAGATGAAATCAAAAAAATTCAAGAAGAAAAAATAACTCAAGACGAAATCAAAAAAGCTAAGAAAAAAATCAAATCTCAATTTGCATATCAAGCTGAAACAGTTTCTGAAATCGGTGAAACTATCGGCTATTATATGACAGTTTGCGACAACCTTGATTTAGTTGAAGATTATTTAAAAATAGTAGAAGAAATTGATGCTGATTATCTAAAAGAAATAGCAAACAAATACCTTGATATTTCTCATGCCAGCATATCTTTATTACTTCCAGAATAAACTTTAAAGAGTTTCAAAAGCTTTTTCTATAACATTTTCCACTTCAAAATCTTGTTTTTCACCTTTTGTTGCGAAATGAACAAGATATTCAATGTTGCCTGAAGGACCTTTTATTGGAGAGTAAGTTAAATTTAAAATTTCATATCCTTGTTTTTTAATGAAACTCAAAACATTTTCAACTACTTGATAATGAACCTTTTTATCTCTTACAACTCCGCCTTTTTCAACCAAATCTTTTCCTGCTTCAAATTGAGGTTTTATTAAACAAACCATCTCATGATAATCTGTATTCAACAAATTTTTTAAATTTGGCAAAACTTTTTCTATTGGAATAAAAGACACATCCATAACAAGTAAATCTGCAATTTCTTCTTCACTAGAATAGATATCTTCGTACGAACAAGATTTTATATTTGTTCTTTCAATAGTTTTAACTCTTTTATCGCTTCTTATTTTCCAAGCTAATTGACCATACCCTACATCAACAGCATAAACAAATTTTGCACCATTTTGCAACAAAACATCTGTAAAGCCGCCAGTTGAAGCACCTGCATCTATACAAATTCTGTCTTTCACATCTAAAACAAAAGAATTTAGTGCTTTTTCAAGTTTGAAACCACCTCTTGAAACATAAGGCATTGATTTAATTTCAATTTGATTATTTTTTGTTATATCTATTTGAAATCCTGCTTTTGTTATAACTTCATCATTAATTTTTACATCACCTGCCAAAATCGCAGCTGAAGCTTTACTTTTAGTTTCACAATAACCATTATCAAATAAATATTTATCTAATCGTTCTTTTTTTGCCATTACTTATCACCAAAATT
>JAKSUT010000070.1 GCA_024408705.1 bacterium
CATTCGCATCTTCGTATCTCAATATATTGTAAGAGGCTTTTTGGGTATTTTCAGGCAATTTTAGAATATCAGCCCAATATTTTTCTGCGCCATACAACGCTTCTCTACTTTGTTGATTAACATAACCTGTTGAATACATAGGGTCAGGACTTGTATCAGGAGAAATAGGAACATACTCACCTGTACTGAAAAATTTGTATGAAAAGATATTTCCGTCAGTTTCTTCATACGCAAAAGCAGGAACATGACACATCAAAGTTACAACTATAATGATAAATAAGTATATTTTATTTTTCATTTATCCCTAATCCCAGAAATAAAAACGCTTTTACACGTTGTAAACAATATGCTTGATTTGCCAAAATCAATAACATATCCTAATACAAAATAATAACATAAATACAATAATTTTTTGATTTGTTTTCATTCAAATTGATTGAGTGGGGAAATAGTGGTGAAGAATTAAAATTTTGCATCAAAAAAGGCTTTCAGAAAATGTCCGAAAGCCTTTATTTTAAATGGTACGCGTGGAGACTCTGCCGAACAAAAGCTGACTAAATGTCAGGTTTTGTGAGAGGTAGAACACCCGAAGGGGGTTCGTAATCCCCACTAAAAAAGCTCCCTTTCGGAAGCTCTTTTATTTACGCGTGGAGGGATTCGAACCCCCGACCTTTTGGTTCGTAGCCAAACGCTCTATCCAGCTGGGCTACACGCGCTTAATTTATTTTTTATAAGTATATCTTATCAAATCAAAAATTAATTACAAGTTAATGTTAAAAATTTACTAAAAAATCACTAAATCACTCTTCCAACAACTTTTTTATCGCAACAGGAATATATTTTAACACATCACTTGCAAGCACTCCATACTCACTCAAATCAAAAGACGCAAGTTCTCCTGCTCTTCCATGCAAATATACACCCAATTTCGCAGCATCAAAACAATTCATACCCTGAGCCAAAAAACCACCAATCATGCCAGCCAAAACATCTCCTGTCCCTGCTTTTGCAAGGGCAGAATTGCCACTATTATTTTCATAAAAATTATTTTCAAAACAAACTAAAGTCTTGTGCATCTTTAAAACTGCGACACAATTATATTTTTCACTACATTTTTTCACCCATTTTTCAGACTCTTTTAAAATTTCCCCAACTTCAACACCCATCAATCTTGCCATCTCTTTTGGGTGTGGAGTCAAAATTGTATTTTTATTCAATTTTAAATTTTCTTCTGACAAAATATTCAAACCATCTGCATCTATCACAAGTGGAAGATTTACATTTTGCGTTAAATTCAATATTTTTTTAAAAATTTGTTTTGCAGACCTATCTGTTGAAAGTCCACAACCAAGCACAACCGAAGAATAATCATTCAAACTTTTTACATCTTTTCGCAACTGTAAAATTATTTCAGGGCATTTTTCAGCAATACTATCCAAAACTCTTTCTTGGCTTGCCAAAACAACTTTGCCTGCGCCAACTTTTAAGGCAGCACAACTTGATAAATATGCAGCACCTCTATATTTATTGCAACCCGCAACATTCAACACAGTACCAAAAGTACCTTTATTAGAATTTTCTTCTCTTTTTGGAAGTAAATTTTTCATAACCTGATTTTAACAAAAAACTACAAATTTTGTCTAATTGCTTCGTACAAAGTTATTGCAACTGAATTTGATAAATTCAAACTTCTTTCATTTTCACGCATTGGAATAGTGATTGAAATATCTTTGTGTGAAAACAACAAATCTTCTGGCAAACCTCTTGTTTCTGGTCCAAAAACCAAAAAGTCATTTTCTTTAAAATCTACAGTATAAATTGTTTTTTTACTTTTTGTAGTCAAATAATAAAAATTTGAATTTGGATTTGCTGCTTGTAATTGTTCTAACGTATCAACTTTTTCAATTTTTACGTCATTCCAATAATCAAGCCCTGCTCTTTTCATATATTTGCTAGACAAAGAAAAACCTAATTTTCCAATCAAATACAAATTAGCACCGGTACAAGCACACAAACGCGCTATATTTCCTGTGTTTTGAGGAATTTCAGGTTCATATAATGCTACATTAAACTTTTTCATTGTCATTTTTGAAAAACTTTCCACTTTCAAATACAACAGGCAAACCTCTTAAAACACAAAATGCGATAGCAATAATTGCACTTATGTATGCAATATTAAAAATACTATCAGCAAGTGTTTGAGGTAAATTTGGAGTTTTTGCAACTACCAAGAATACAAATGCTACTGCTTTTGCTACCGCATATAAAATTCTTGTAAATCTTGAACTGCAAATTAAATATCCTAAACGGCTGTTTTGCATACTTGATTCACCAAAAGCAGTTAAACCTTGTTGCATTGCAACACTTCTTATTCCGTCTACTACAAAACTTCTTGTTAATGCGATTAGAGGAAATGCTAATGAAATCCAACCCATCACTGCAAATGTAACCCAATAAGTGTTTTCTGCAATTCTGTCACTCATAATATCAAGCATCGCACCTAATTTTGATGATTCATTGAATTTTCTTGCAACCCAACCATCAAGTCCATCAAGCGCAAATGCAGTTATTATCAACGCAACAGACAAAAAATAACTGTTTTGTGTGTGTCTGAATAATAATGCTGCTGATATAAATACCAAAAATATTCTAAATATTGTTATAAAATTTGCCATAATTCCCCTATTTTTTCATTCTTGATAAAGCAAAATCAACTTTATCTAATTTCTTAGCTCTTTCACCTAACATAATACGTTCTGCTTCTTCCAAAATACTTACAACTTCGTATCCATTTTCTCCGCCTGAACGTGCTTTTGTGCCATTTTTACAACAGCTCAAGAAATGCTGACATTCAAGTTTTAATGGTTCAATTTCTAAATAATCAAGTGCAATATTTTGAGTATTTGCAGGAATTTTGTTATCAAAAATTTGTAATTTATGTTCTGGTAAAGTATCATCTAAAATCGCAGTTGCTTTTGTACCACGAACAAGAAGAACTACATGTTTTTTTGGAGTAATCCAACTATCTGAAATTTGTGCTACCATACCATCTTCATATTCAAGAGTAAGATGTGTTATGTCCATAATATCATTTTTGTCAGAAGAACAACCAACAGCTGAAATAACTCTTTTTGGAGTTTTTCCTGTAACGTAATCAACCATTGACACATCATGTGGTGCTAAATCCCACATAACACTTCTATCATTTTTATGATAATTAACATTCAATCTATCACTTTGAGCATAAACTATATCACCCAAAGCTCCTTCTTCAATCAACATTTTTAATCTGTTTACTGCTGGATGATACAACAACAAGTGACCAACCATCAACACAAGACCTTTTTTATTAGCTAAATCCATCAAATCTTTAGCTTCTTGAGCAACAGTTGAAATTGGTTTTTCTACATAAACATTTTTACCAGCTTCTAACATTGCTTTTACTATTTTAAAGTGAGTATGGCTTGGTGTAACTACTGCTACGCCTGTTATTTCAGGGTCGTTAATAATATCATTAAAATCACTTGTTAAAATAATATCTTTATAACCTTCTGTGATTTTTTTCAAATTTTCTTGATCTAAATCACAGACCATTTTAAGAGCGTTTAAGTTGTAAAAATTACGGACAATATTCTTGCCCCACATTCCGCAACCTATTACTGCAACTTTTTGTTCTGACATCTTTATTTCCTCTTATTATCTTGTATTCCTATAAATCATCATCAACTGTAGGCTCCATTACATAAACTTCTTGTTTTGTAAAGCCGTCTATATTGTATGTTCCTATACTTTGAATATTCCAATTTGGAAATTTCTTTATTGCATATCTTTTTTTGAAAGATTCAACACACACAACTTTATTTTTTATTGCTAATTCTAATAACTTTATTAAATTTTCTTGTTTTGCAAGTATTTCAGAAGATTTAGCCGCAGTATCTGCTGCCAAATACAAAGAAATTTTTACACCATTAACTAAATATTTTTTTTCAATAACTCTAAAAATATCATTTAAACGTCTAATAAAGTTATCAATATTGTCAAAAGGATTGAATATTAAAAGTAAGTCATCATCAACAAAATCTGCACTACACTCATCAATATTACCTTCTAACATACTAAAAAAGTCACTCATAACTGTTTTTGAAGTTATTTTATTATTACTATTTTTTCCAAAAGAAGAAGTTTGATATTCAACTCCAAATCTTACCATTAAAAGAATTTTATTATTTTTAGATTCTTCTTTTATATATTCTTCATGACGTCTTTGAGTTGCTTTCTTTTCGTTTGCTTCTTTAATTTTTTCTTTACTTAAATTTAATTGATTATTTAAATAAATAACAAATTCAACCAATATATCCAATAATTTGATAATACCTAAAAAGATTGCAATCGTAACACCGAAAGAGAAATGAACGTATGCACCATTTAAAACTACTGCATCGGTAACAATTAAAGCACCAAACATATTAATACTATCAAAAGCTTGAGCAATATATTCAGGAAGGACAAGACCCATTGAAGTTAATAACCAATAAATAAGAGTTGAAATAACTAAAATAAACAATACAAATTGAATACTTCGGATAAAATTAACCAATGGTAATCGTCTGTCTTTATTATATTTTTCAAGATTTCTTAGTTCATATAACAATTGTCTATCAACCTCACGCCTTCAACTCTTAATGCTATTAATGCCATTGTATTATCATCAACATTTTTTTTATCTTCCAATGTTTCTTTATCTACAAATTCTAAATATTCCAATTCGTGATTTTCGTTCAAAAACTCAAACGCAGTTTCTTTAAGAGCATTTATATCTGTTATGCCTTTATGATAACATGATTTTACATTTTGCAAAATCTTACTTAAAACTAATGCATTTTTCTTGCCTTCTTCTGACAAATATTTGTTTCTTGAACTTAATGCTAATCCTGATTCTTCTCTAACAATCGGACAACAAATAATTTCAACAGGAATATTTAAATCTTCAACCATTTTGCTGATAATGATTTTTTGTTGAATATCTTTTTGTCCAAAAAATGCTTTATCAGGTTGAACAATATTCATCAATTTTAAAACTACTGTGCAAACTCCGTCAAAATGACCTACACGACTTTTACCACACAATTTATTCACCATAAAAAATGGAGGTGTAACGTATGTAAAAAAGTCATTTGAATGAACACCAGAACCGTACATTTCTGTTGGAGTTGGAGCAAAAACAAGAGATGCACCCAATTCTTCGCATAATTTCAAATCTGCATCTAATGTTCTTGGATATTTGTCCAAGTCTTCAGATGGTCCAAATTGAATTGGATTTACAAAAACAGAAACGACTACTTTATCGCAACTTTCAGCAGCTTTTTTTATCAAACTTGCATGTCCTGCATGCAACGCACCCATTGTAGGCACTAAACCGATTTTAAGTCCTTGCGCTTTCCACTCTTTAATATTTTCTCTTACTTCACTAATTGTATTTAATAATTTTATTTTTTCTGTTACCAACATAATTTTCCTCTAGTCTAGTAAATTTAATTGCTTCAATTCTTCTTCAGGTAATTTAAACAACTCTGTTTCTGCTGGGAAACTACCTGTTTTTACGTCATCAATATATTTTGAAACACTATCTTTTATAACTTCTGACATATTTGCATATTTTCTGGCAAATTTTGGTGTAAAATCACCATATTTACCAAAAATATCATCAGAAACTAAAATCTGACCTGAACAATATCTACCTGCACCAATACCGATTGTAGGGATATTCAAGTGTTCAGTAATATATTTTGCACATTCTTCAGGCACCATTTCCAAAACTACTGCAAAAGCACCTGCTTCTTCAAG
Organism: bacterium; assembly: GCA_024408705.1. Lineage (GTDB taxonomy): Bacteria > Cyanobacteriota > Vampirovibrionia > Gastranaerophilales > Gastranaerophilaceae > JAKSUT01. The sequence continues at coordinate 5,845 of JAKSUT010000070.1, forward strand.
TTGTTTTGCTTGTTTTAAAATTTTCAATGTATCATCAGAAGATTTACCTTGAACTTTATATCCACCCAATGTATTTAAAAATTGAGGAGTAAAGCCTAGATGTCCCATTACAGGAATACCTGATTCTGTACATCTTTTAACAACGCTTATAATATAATCTGTTGCACCTTCAAGTTTTACAGCACCAGCACCTGTTCTAATCAAATCACCTGCATTATGTACCGCTTCTTTCAAATCGCAATGATAACTCATAAAAGGCATATCAGCCACAACCATTGCGCTTTTAGCACCTCTTGCAACTGCACCTGTAAAAACTTTCATATCATCAATAGTTACCGTGCAAGTTGAATCATAGCCCAAAATAACCATTCCAAGAGAGTCACCGACCAAAATAAAATCAATACCTGCTTCGTCTTCATATCTTGCAGTTGAACAATCATAAGCAGTTAATGCCGTGATTTTATTCCCCTCTTCTTTCATTTTTTGAAATGTTTTAACAGTAACTTTTTTCATTTTGCCTCGTTATTTATTTTTTAAGCTTTTTCTATACCAATAATAAATAGCTCTTGCGACTCTGTTTGAACTATGTCTTACAAAACCATCTTTGTTATCTTCAATCAATTTTTTAGAAACAACTTCTATACCTGATTTTCTAACAATTTCAGAATCTAATTTTACAGGGAATGAACCAGCTTCTTTATATTTTTCTGCTAAGTTTTCAGGCAACGCATCATTTACCAATACTGCATCAAGAAGTCTTTGGTCATCTGCGTGAGATAAAATAGCATTTATATGATTGAAAACAGTATAATCATCTGTTTCACCAGGTTGAGTCATTATGTTACATACATAAATTTTCTTAGCAGTTGCTTCTGAAATAGCTTTTGAAATTTCTTTTACAAGCAAATTAGGAATAACACTTGTATAAAGACTGCCAGGTCCTAAAATGATTAAATCAGCATTTTTAATTGCAGTAATAACATCATCTAATGGTTTGCAATTTTCAGGATCTGTAAATAATCTTCTGATTTTACCACCTGCTTCAGGAATTGAAGATTCACCTTTGATAATTCTACCATCGTCCATTTCTGCAACAAGTTTCATATCATCCAATGTAGCAGGTAAAACTCTACCTCTGATAGACAAAACATTTGATGATTCTTTTACAGCACGAACCATATCGCCTGTAATTGAAACCAAAGCAGTTAAGAATAAGTTACCAAAACTATGTCCTTCAAGGCCTTCACCTGTTTTAAATCTGTATTGAAAAAGCTTAGTAACCAAATCTTCATCATCAGCTAAAGCAGCAATACAGTTTCTAATATCTCCAGGAGGCAAAACTCCCATTTCTTCTCTTAATCTACCTGAGCTACCGCCATCATCACCAACAGTAACAACAGCAGTAATATTGTTTGTAATTTTTTTAATACCTTTTAATAACATTGAAAGTCCAGTACCGCCACCAATAGCAACGATTTTTGGACCTCTGTTTAATTTTCTTCTTCTATATAAAGATTCTAAAACATTATCTTTATCTCTGTCATTATCAACACCTAACATTGATAAATTTGTTTTTTGCCAGCCTTCAAAAAACATAAATGCACCAATAATAGCAACAATTAACCCTACAATTCCTGTTGGCGCTTTTGCAGCGATTAACTTAATAAATTCCATTACAAAAAAGACAGGACGCATATTAAATACAATCATAATACCAAGCAACACAAAAAGTGAGCCTATAAAAATCATTGCGAACCATCTTTTAACTTGTAATCCTGGGATTAACCATCCTGCAGTTTTTGGCATTTTTATATTTTTGTCAAACATTTCTTCTCATCATCTTTCTTTTCTAATACTTTTTAAACCCAGCCAGATTCTTGTGCTCTTGCAAAATTAACTGGAGTACCAAGAGCCATAGAATGTGCTTCTTTCAACAATCTTAACGAAATATCATCAGTTGCAAAGTGAATTGTATTTGCTGAAATATTCATTAACTCTCCTGCAACATTTTCAATTTGTTTGTATTGCAAAAGCTTATACAATCTTTTTGAAAGAATACCATAATCTTTAATATCGGCAACTGTTCTATCTACTAAACCATTTTTTGCATAAGTTTTATTTAATTCAACTTCGCTAACAATTGGTAATTCAACAGTTTCACCAACTTTAATCAAATTTTCAGAAGCAGCACCTACGTAAGACAACCATTTTGAGCATTTTTTAATTGCTTTTGCGATTGAACAAGAAAATTCAAAATTTTCTTCTGCTAAATTATACATAGCACCATGAGGTCTTACAAACTCAATTTCTAATGAATATGCTTTTGCAAAAGACTGTAATGCGCCAACTTGATAAATAACAAGTGCTTCAATTTCATCTTCTGATAAATTCATAGCGTGCATTCCAAATCCTTGAATATCGTTAAAACCTATATTTGCACCTATTACAACATTTTTTTCTTTTGCTTTTAATAATGCTTCTCTGATTGTAACTGGATCACCTGCATGAAAACCTGCAGAGATATTTACTGAACTAACATAATCTAAAAATTCAAATTCTTTATCATTTTTATATATGCCGAAACCCTGCGCCAAATCAGAGTTATAATCCATTACAATATTTCTTTTTTGTTTATTATCATGTTTTTCTAATACTTCTTGCATGCAAAATCCTTTATTTTATTAGAACTTAATA
>JAKSUT010000071.1 GCA_024408705.1 bacterium
AGAGTTACAGTTGTGAGGGAGTTTAGAGCAACAGAGGTTGCCAAGTAGTTAAATAGGTTAAGGCAGGGAACATAAAAGTTTATGTTTCCTGCCTTTTTAATAAAAAATATGTCAAAATCAAAACAAATAAAAATTTTATTTTTCGGTGATATGGTGGGGAAACTTGCAAGAAAGTTTGTTGTTGAATTTTTGCAAGAATACAAAGAAAAACAATCTCTTTCTGTTTTTGCTATTGCAAATGTAGAAAATGCTTCTCATGGTTTTGGTTTGACTGAAAAAAATTATAATGAACTTTCAAATGCTGGTTTTAATTGTTTTACATCAGGAAATCACATTTGGGATAAAAAAGACATTTTTCAATATATAGAAAAAGCTGATAAACTTGTAAGACCTATAAATTATCCACCAAAAACAAAAGGTAAAGGGGTTAGAATTTTTGATTTTGAAGGCGAAAAAATCGCAGTAATAAATGTTTTAGGTCAAACTTTTATGCAACCTATTGAGTCTTATTGGACTTCAATAAAAAAAGAAATTAAAAAGTTAAAGAAAGAAACTCCAAATATAATTGTAGATTTCCATGCAGAAGCTACAGCTGAAAAGTTATGTTTAGGAAGATTTTGTTCAGAGCTTGGTGTAAGTGCATTTTTTGGAACTCACACTCATGTTCAAACAGCTGATGAAAAAATTATTAATGATGAAGCCTATATTACTGATGTTGGCTTCTGTGGTGTGGTTGATAGTATAATAGGTATGGAATATGAAACTTCCTTAAAACGACTATCAACAGGGTTGCCTGAAAGGTATGAAATTCCTGACGGCAAACTTATTCAAATCAATGCGGTTGAAGTCACTTTAGACTTGTTATCTGGTAAATCGCTTGATATAAAAAGAATTATGTTAGAACGAAATTATCAGGAGGGCAAAAAGTGAAATCGGATTTGCATATTCACACCAATTATTCCGATGGAGTTTTTTCACCGGAAAAACTTGTAGATACAGCGATTGAAGTTGGTCTTGATGTTGTGGCTTTGACTGATCACGATAATGTTTTATCGTATGATGTTGCGCAAAAGTATTTAAATGAAAATCCTGAAAAAAAACTTACTGTTTTGCGCGGTATTGAAGTAAACACAATGTATAAAACAGAAGAAGTCCATATTTTAGGGTATTTTATGGATGTTGAAAATTCTGATTTTAAAAATTTGATTGATTTTCAACAAAAAGCTCGTATTACTCAAGCAGAAGAAATTATAGCTTTGTTGAACAAAAAAGAAGGTATCAATATTAAATTTGATGATATAAAAATTCAAGTTGCAGAAGGTGGTAGTATAGGCAGACCTCATATTGCAAAAGCAATAAGTAATGTTGGTGGTACAAATAGCGTTATGGACGCTTATGAAAAGTACATCAATGATGAGTCACCTGTTTATGTTCAAAGAAAAACTGTTACTCCGCATGATGCAGTTGAAGTTATTTATGATGCAGGTGGAATCCCTGTAATCGCACATCCATACAATTTAGAAGATCCGGAAGAATTGATAAAAAGTTTGATGAATTGCGGTTTAAGAGGTATTGAAGCATATCATCGCCGTCATACTCCTGCGATTGTTGAATATTTTTCTTCAATGGCAGAAGAATTAGGTTTGATTGTAACAGGTGGTTCTGATTTCCACACTCCAAACATAATGAATGGTCAAATTATGTTGGGTAAAAACTTCGTACCTGAATGGATTTACGATAAACTTATAGAAGAAAAGAAAAGACTTGATATGGCATAGTTGAGGCAGGAATGAAAAAAGGCTTTACGATAGTAGAATTAGTAGTTGTATTTCTTATAATCTCATGTGTTACTTTTTTTGCAGTGCCTGCGATTATTGATAATACAAGGCAAGCAAAATTAATTGTTGAGTGGGATCAGAAGTTCTCTGATTTTTCATATTTAATTTCTGCTGTTAGAGCAAGAAGTGAGATTACAAATACTGTATATTCAAAAGAAGCTTTTTTTGAACATTTAAAAGAACAAATGCGTGTTGTTTCTTCGATTGACAAAAAATATACTGTTAAATACAAAAATAATAAATCTATTTTAGAAACTTCAAAATATTATATAAAAGATTATTATGAAGGAGAAGACGGCAAATTTGTTGGTTTTAAATGGGTAAATAAAAATTGTCAAAATACAGAACTTTGCGCAATTCTTCAAGTTGATGTAAATGGTTTAGAGCCACCAAATAAATTAGGTATTGATGTTTTTGGCGTAGATATTTCAAAGAAAGATATTACACCATACGGAAAAGGTCAAAGTAATGAACTTTTGAAATCTGATTGTTCTTCAAAAGGTACAGGTGCATATTGTTCTTATTATTATTTAATCGGAGGCAATTTTGACTAAGATAAAAAATGTGTGCGTATATTCTTCTGCTAGTGATTTTTTAAGTGATATTTATTATGAAGATGCTGCAAAATTAGGCACTTTGATGGGTAAAAACGGTTTCGACTTGGTTTATGGTGGTGGTCGTTTAGGTTTGATGTATGCGAATGCAAAAGCAGTTAAAGATGCAGGTGGAAAAGTTGTGGGTGTATTGCCTAAAAAACTTTATGATATGGGTTTGTCATCAGATGTTTGTGATGAAGTTATAGTAACTGATGAAATGCGTTCAAGAAAAGAAAAAATGGATGTATTATCGGATGCTTGTATTGCTCTTGCAGGTGGCTTTGGTACATTAGAAGAAATCTCTGAAATGATTGTTCAAAAACAACTTGCTTATAATGCTAAAGCGATTGTTTTTCTTAATACAAATGGTTTTTATGATAATTTGATGAAATTTTTTGATGATATTATTAAAGAAAATTTTGCACAAGAAAGAATGTCTAAATGTGTGTATTTCGCAAATACTCCAGAAGAAGCCATTGATTACTTGTTGAATTATGTTCCTGAACATTTTGATGTGTATGAAAAATTAAAAATTGAACGTCCTGTATAGAAGTAATTTTAAATCCTCATTTTTATAGTATAATTTTCTATGGAAAGAGGTTTTTATGAAATTATTTAATACTTATTCAAATTCAATCGAAGAATTTACTCCAATCGAAGCAAACAAAGTTAAGATGTATGTTTGTGGTCCGACAGTTTATGATAGCGCACATTTAGGACATGCCAGATGTTATATCACTTGGGATGTTTTATATAGATATTTAAAATTTAAAGGTTATGATGTGACTTATTGCAGAAACGTTACTGATGTTGATGATAAAATTCTTAAAAAATCAGAGATGGAAGGTGTTACACCGGATGCAATTGCAAAAAAATATTATGATTCTTTTACTGATTCAATGACAAAATTGAACAACCTAAAACCTGATATTGAACCTTTTGCAACAAAAACATTAGGCGAAATGATTGCTATAAATAAGCAATTAATTGAAAAAGGTTTTGCTTATGAAGCTCAAGGCGATGTTTATTTTAGAGTTAAAAATTTCAAAGATTATGGCAAACTTTCAAAACAACCACTTGATAAACTTGAAGCAGGTGCAAGGGTTGAAGAATCAGATATAAAAGAAAATCCAATGGATTTTGCATTATGGAAAAAAGATGAAAAATTCGGTTATAAATCACCATGGGGTGTGGGTCGTCCAGGCTGGCATATTGAATGTTCTGCCATGAGTAGAAAATATTTAGGCAAAACAATTGATATTCATGCAGGTGGTGCAGACTTAATTTTCCCTCACCATGAAAATGAAATTGCTCAATCTGAATGTGCAAATGGTTGCAAATTCGTAAATTATTGGTTGCATAATGGTTTTGTTACTATCAATAAAGAAAAAATGTCAAAATCATTGGGTAATTTCTTGACTGTTGATAAAGTTTTAGAATCTTATGATGCAAATACAATTCGTTTGTTTATTTTGACAAATCATTATAGAATGCCTGTTGAATTTTGTGATGAGTCACTACAAGCAGCTGCAGCAGGTGCAAAAAGACTTTATAACGCAGTGAATGAAGCAAGAAAAAAAGTTAAAATTGATGAAAGTTTTGATATAAAAACAACTGATGAATATAAAGCATTTGTTGAAGCTATGGACGAAGATTTGAATACTTCAAAGGCTTTAGCCGTATTGTTTGATTTGGCAAATAAATTGAATAAAGAACAATCTGCTCAAAACTTGAAACTATTGTCTGATTTATCTTCAGCATTAGGTTTTGATTTCTCAAAAATTGAAATTTCTGAAGAAGAAGTGAAAGAAAAAGTTGATTTTATTTCAAAAAAATTGGAACAAAATTTCACAACAATGGAAGAAATTATTGAATATAGAAAACAAGCAAGAGCTGATAAAAATTGGGATTTAGCAGATAAAATAAGACTTGCTGCTGATGAAGCCGGTATTGTTTTAAAAGATAGTAAAGAAGGCACAGTTTGGGAAGTAAAATAAACAAAAAAATATTTTTATTTTTTATTTTTTGTTGTTTGTTATTTGTAAACACATCACCTTGCTTTGCTTCAAAGTTTGTTAGAGTTGCAATAAGTACGAATAATTTTAGAAGTTATGCGTATAATGAAGTTTCTGTAATTGCAACTTCTGATTTTGCTTTGTATGACAAGACAACTGCGCTACCGATTGCTAAATTTTTGCCAACAGATATTGTGAAAGTAAAATTGACAAATGGTAGTTATGAAATATTTGTAAATGATAAAAGTATCACAAAAGATATAACAACAACTTTGATTTTTGATTGTCCAAATGGAGTTTTGGGCGTAAAAGATTTGAAGAGAAAATCTAAACAGGCTTTGTATCATGGCATATTTGAAATCGATATGCATAATGAAAATACTTTTTATTTAGTAAATGTTTTAGATTTGCAAGAATATTTAAAAGGTGTTGTTCCAAACGAAATGCCTGTAAGTTTTGGCTTAGAAGCGTTGAAAGCTCAAGCCGTTGCGGCAAGAAATTATGTTTTAATGCCAAGAGTAAAAGCTCATAAAGAGTTTGATGTTGATGATTCTGTTGCAAGCCAAGTTTATTATGGTGCAAATACAGAATCTCCGATTGCAACTCAAGCCGTTCAGGAAACAATGGGACTTGTTGCTTTGCATAATTGGGAACTTATTTTAGCTCAATATTGTTCAACTGCAGGTGGATATACAGAAGATTTTCAAAATGCATTTTCTGACCCACGTTCAAAATCTTTCCCTGCAAATCCAAAACCTTATCTTAAAGGTAGAGCGGATATGTTTTCTCAAACACCTTTGACAAATGAAGATGATGCAAGAATGTTTTATATGACAAGACCTGATTCTTTTGATATGCAATCTCCTTATTATCGTTGGACAAAAGAATTTAGCATTACTGAATTGCAAGATGTTTTAAAAAAGACATTGCTAAGTCAATCTGCAACAGGTTTTGTTACTCCAAAATTTGAAAAAGGTGATAATTTGGGAACTTTGAAAGAAATACGCGTTTTAAGACGTGGTGTTTCAGGAAAAGTTATGGCACTTGAAATTGTTACTGATAAAGGTGTTTGGAATGTTCAAAAAGAACTTGTTATAAGAAGAATTTTCCAAAAAAATAATGTATCTTTACCAAGTGCAAATATTGTTTTTGACCCAGTTCTTGATGAAAAAAGTAATTTAACAGGATTTATTATATATGGTGGCGGTTTTGGTCATGGTGTAGGAATGAGTCAGTTCGGTGCAGGCTTTATGGGTAAAAATTTGAATAAATCTTTTGATAAAATTTTGAAAAGATATTATTCAGGTATTTCAATTGCAACAATGCCTGTAACTGTTTCAGGACAGTTATGTCAGCGATATTTTAAAGACGAATTTTATGCGCCGTCAAATCGTGCTTTTTTAGTTTTAAATAATCCATTTAAAATAAAAAGTTTTGGTGTTAAGATAAATGGTGTGGATATTTCTGCTAAACTTTATTTAGCACCTTGTATCACAGAAAGATACGGAAGAATAGACATTTCTGATTTTGTTCATCAAGGAAAGAATACTATTGAATATACGTCTTCGCTTGTGGATAAGAGTAAATATGTAAAATTATATGTGGAATTAATTGGAAAAGATGACAGCGAATACAGTTTCTGAGGAAGACAACAAAACACCGAGTGTATTGAAAGCAGCATGGCTAATTGCGCTTGTTACGATTTTTAGTAAACTTATAGGTTTTATTAGAGATGTAACTATTGCTAATTGTTATGGTGCTTCAACTGTTTCAGATGCTTATTTCTATGCATATCAACTTCCTGCTTTGGCAATTGTGTTGTTAGGTGGAGTTGGTGGACCTTTTCACAGTGCAACTGTATCAGTTTTTTCAAAAATAATTCCTTCGTTAAAAGAAAAAGCAAATAAAGAAGTAAATGATTTGTTCAATAGTTTTTTGACAGCAAGTTTTATTTTCTTTATGGTCTTTGCAATTCTTTGTTTTATTTTCTCAGATCAAATAATGAGGTTTATTATTTCAAGTTCAAACGTTGAACTTATACAACTTGCAAGTACTCATTTGAAGATTATGTCACCAGTTTTGGTAGTCGGTGGGATTGTTGGTATTTATTATGGAATTTTGATTAGTTATAGAGAATTTATGCTCCCTAACTTGTCGCCAATTTTGATGAGTATCGTGATAATCGCAATGATTACGTTGGTAAAACATGACCCGACAGGTAAAGTTCTTGCTATTGCAACTACAATTGGTGCGTTGTGTCAGTTTGTTTATCAACTGCCAAAAATTAAACAATTAGGACTTAAAATTAAACCAAATTTTGACTTTACTTCGCCAAGGTTTAAGGAAATTTGTGAACTTTTATTTCCTGCGATATTGAGTTCTACGATAGGTCAAATATATATTTATGTAGATATGTTCTTTGCTTCTTCTTTGCATGCTGGAGCATGGACTGCTATTGGTTATTCAAACAGAGTATTTCAATTCCCTGTGGGAATATTGGTAACTGCATTTCTAGTTCCTTTGTTTCCTATTTTTTCAATGTTGGTAGCGCAAAATGACCACGATAGTGTAAGAAAATATTTTAACAAAGGTGTTGGAGTATTATTCTTTGTTGCTTTCCCAATAATGATAGGTATTTGGACATTAGGTTATGATGGTATAAGATTGATTTTTGAACGTGGGGCGTTCGATGCGCAAGCAACTTATATGGTAACAGAAGCTCTTTGTTATTTGGCTGTTTGTATTTTACCTTATGTGTTCAGAGATTCAATTACAAGAGTTTATTATTCATTTAATGATTCAACAACACCATTTTTGACAGCTTTGTTTTCAATAATTTTGAAATTCTTCTTAAACTGGTTGTTGGTTGCAAAATTGGCAATAGGTTCAGGTGTTGGTGGTATTACTCTTTCTACTTCCCTTGTAACTTTGTTCAATGCAACTTTGTTGGGTACATTGATAAAACGAAAAATAAAATTGGATTATTCGCGACTGTTTAGAAATTTATTAAAAATGTTTGTTGCAGGTGCTATAACATTTGTTGTTTGTTATGTTGCAGGCATTATGTTTAATAACTATGTAGATTTACCAAACGGCTTGTTTGAAATCGTAAAAATTATTTCAATAGGTTTGTTATGCGGAATTGTTTATGTATTATTAAACCTTGTTTTGAAAATGGAATATGCTCAAGAATTATTGAGCAGAGTAGTTGTAAAAATTAAACAAAAATTAGGAAAATAAAATGTTTTTAGATGAAAAAACAAAATCAGAATTAAAACAAACTATTTCAAATAGTGGTGTAATTGCTTATGTTACAGATACTGTTTGGGGTTTGGGTTGCAATCCTGATGATGAAAAAGCAGTTAAAAAGATTTATGAAATAAAAAAAAGAGAACCGCAAAAGCCATTGATTTTGATGTCATGTGATATGAAATATTTATTGCCTTATGTTCAAGAAGTTCCTGAAAAAGCGCAACAACTAATTGATAAATATTTTGCAGGTGCATTGACAATAATATTAAAAAAATCAGACAAAACTAAAAACTTTATTACTTCAAATTTTGATACTGTGGGTATTCGTATTCCAAATAATGCAGTTTTTAAAGAAATTTGCGAAACAATAGATGGACATATTTTGGCTACAACAAGTGCCAATTTATCTCATGAACCATCTGCAAAAAGTTATGCTCAAGCACTAGAAAATATGGGTAAAAAAGCGGATATGGTGCTTGAAGATTATGGTCAAACTTGTGAAGGGTTAGAATCAACAGTTGTACTTGTTCAAGGTGATGAAGTTAAAGTCTTACGTCAAGGCGCAATTGTTCTTTAATTGGTTTTTAATATTTGATTAGATAATATAAAAGGCGAACCCTTGGGATTCGCCACTTTTTCTCTTAATACTCTAAT
>JAKSUT010000072.1 GCA_024408705.1 bacterium
AGCCACCGCCTTGAGGTCTGTTGCCGTAACCACCTTGTCTGTTGTAGCCACCGCTTTGAGGTCTGTTGCTGTAACCACCTTGTCTGTTGTAGCCACCACCTTGAGGTCTGCCACCGCCAAAGCTTGCGCCGTGTTCTTGGTTATATCCACCGTGACTGTATCCACCTTGAGTGTGGTATCCGCCACCTTGTTGATAGTCGTTTTGTTCTGATTCTGCGGAATAACTGCTGTAAAATTGTTGTGGCTGTTCTTGTTGTTGACGTTCTTCGCCACCTTGTTGTCTTTGTTGTTGTCCATTAGAATTGCTACCGCTATCGTTTCCTAAATCGCTCATCTTTTTATCAGGGTATAAGCAATTAGGACAAATAACTCTTTTGGGGTTCTTTGTTTCAAATTCCGCACCGCATTTAATGCACTTGTTTACATACATATCTAAAGCCTCTTAAAGGATGTTCTCCTCATTTTCTAAACTAAAATAATCACTAATAATCAATAATCTTTAATTTCTTTTAATTTCTCTTTATATTTCTTTTTTCAACCTTAAAATAAAAATTAAATCTAATAAAAAATAAAATCTCAAGTCTTTCTTTTACAATTTATAATTAAATTTTAACAGAAAATTTACTATTTTTCAACCATGAATGTTACAGGTCCATCATTAATTAATGAAATTTCCATCATTGTTTGGAATTTTCCAGTTTTTACGGGTATTTCGTGTTGTGAAATTAAGGTAACAAATTCTTCATAAAGTTTGTTAGCTTCTGTTGGTGGTGCCGCTAAATCAAAACTTGGTCTTGTTCCTTTTTTGCAATCTCCGCAAAGTGTAAATTGTGAAACAACTAAAATTTCGCCTTTTATGTCTTGAATAGAGAGGTTCATTTTTTCGTTTTCATTTTCAAAAATTCTCAATTTTACAAGTTTTTCTGATAATTTTTTGGCGTTTTCAATTGTATCAGTTTTTTCGACTCCAAGAAAAATAAGCATACCTTTGTTTATAGAAGAGTATTCTTTTCCTTCTATTGAAACTTTTGCAGATTTTACTCTTTGAATTAATGCTTTCATTTTTTGATTTTTCCTGATAATTGTCCACAAGCAGCATCTATATCAGCACCTCTTTCAAGTCTGATTGTTACTTTTTTTCCACTTCTTTCAAGTAGTGCTTTGAATTTCATTATTGATGTGCCTGATGGTTTTTTAAATTCGTTTTCATCTGTGCTGTTGTATGGGATAAGATTTATGTTGCATTTTAAATCTTTTAGATATAAAGCTGTTTGTTTTGCCATTTCGACAGTATCAGTTAAAGCTTTTATTAGTAAAAATTCTATTGTTATTCTTCTTCCTGTTTGTTCAATATAATATTTTAATGCTTTTTTAAGTTCAGAAAGAGAATATTTATTTTCTATCGGCATTATTTTTTTTCTTATATCTGATATAGCAGAATGAAGTGATATTGCAAGAGTTGATTGCAATTTCTTGTCAGCAAGTTCTTTTATTTTTGGAATTATTCCGGATGTTGAAATTGTAATTCTTCTTGCGCTTATTTGAAAATCATCTCTAAAAATATCAAAAGCTTTAAGAACATTCTCTAAATTTAATAATGGTTCGCCTTGTCCCATAAATACGATATTAGAAACTTTTAATCCTGTATCTCTTTGGATTGTCAAAACTTGTTCGATTATTTCGGTTGGAGTTAAATTCCTGATGAAACCGCGTTTTCCAGTTGCGCAAAATGCACAGTTTACTGCACATCCAACTTGAGAACTTACGCAGGCAGTTAAGTTTGCTCTGTTGTCAAATCTCATTAATACTGTTTCTACGCATTCGCCGTCAGGAAATTCTAATAAATATTTTATTGTTCCGTCTGATGAAATTTGTTTAGTTTTGATTTTTGTATTAGAAACTTCTGCGATATTTTTTAATTCTTCTCTAAAATCTTTTGATAAATCTGTCATTTCATCAATAGACGAAACAGATTTTAGATAAATCCAATTGTGGATTTGTCTTGCTCTGAATTTTGAAGCATTTAATTTTTCTGTTAAATCTTCAAAATCTTTTTGTTGTAATCCTGATAAGATAGTTTTTTCCATATATGTATTTTATCATGAAGATTTTTACTTTTTAAAAGAGTATTTTTTTGTTAAAATATTCTTGGGGATATTATGAAAAAAGAATGGAAAATAAAAAAAATATCAGATAAAGTTGCTTCAAAAACTCTTATCGAACGTCTTTTATACACAAGAGGGGTTACAAAAGAAGAAGATATAAAAGAGTTTTTAAATCCTTTATCTATGATAATTACACATCCAAACGCTTTTTGTGATATGCCAAAAGCTGTTAAACGTATTTCAAAAGCAATAGAACAAAATGAAAAAATACTTGTATATGGTGATTTTGACGCAGATGGTGTAACTTCAACTGCGACATTGTTAAAAACTTTCAAATATTTAGGTGCAAATGTTGATTATTATATCCCTCATAGAGAAAAAGAGGGTCATGGTATAAATTTTGCTAATCTTATTCCTGTTCTAAAAGGGGAGAAAAAACCAAAACTTATTATTACAGTTGATTGTGGTATAAGTAATGCTTCAGAAGTTGAAATGATAAAAACATTCGGTGTTGATGTGATTATAACTGATCACCACGAACCTCCGGAAGTTTTGCCAAAAGCTGTTGCGATAATTAATCCCAAAACAAATGATGCTCTTTCTGAAAAATTAACTGCAAAACAAATTGAAAGTTATACTTCTTTAGCAGGTGTTGGTGTTGCTTTCAAATTGGCTCATGCACTTTTAGAACATTATGATAAAACAGAATTTATAAAAGAAATTTTGCCTTTCGTAGCAGTAGGTACGATTTCGGATATTGTTCCATTGGTTGGCGAAAACAGATATTTTGTTATGAAAGGTTTAGAACTTATTTCTAAACAAGAACATTATGGTTTAAAAAGATTGTTAGAAGAATCAGGTTGCAAGTTTGATACTCCGATAACTTCTGAAAATATTGCATTTGGTGTTACTCCAAGAATAAATGCTTCAGGACGTTTGGAAACAGTAGAAGATGCATTAAAAGTTTTGATTTCAGAAAATAAACAAGAAATTGAAATGTCTATTATGTCATTGAATAGTTTTAATAAAGTTCGTCAAGATATGTGTAATGAGACATTTTTAGAAGCAGATGAAATGTTAAAAGATCAAGGAAATAGGTCTAATGCCATTGTATTATTCAATCCAAATTGGCACGTTGGAATAATTGGTATTGTTGCTTCTAAATTTGTTGAAAAATATTATAAACCTGCATTTTTGATGACATTAGACGAAGAAAATAAAATTGTAAAATGTTCTTCAAGAGGAATAGAACAGGTTAATATTTATGATGTTTTGTCTGCAAATGCTGATTATTTTGAAGGTTTTGGCGGACATTCAATGGCGGGTGGATTTTCTTTCTCTTTGGAAAAACATTCTTTTGAAGAGGTTAAAAAAGCTATAAATAATATAGTTGATGAAATTTTGCAAGGTCAAAAAATTTCTCCAAAAATAGATATAGATTTGGTTGTTCAAGCGAATGAAGTTGATGGAAATTTGATTTCTGATATTTCAAGATTAGAGCCGTTTGGCGCATCTAATCCACAACCTGTTTTTGCTTTTTATAATATGAAATTATTAAAAAAGAGAACAATGGGCAAGGATAATAATCATTTAAGATTAACAATAGAAGACAATAATCACAATATGTTCAATGCTATTTGGTGGGGAAAAGGTGATATTTCGCTTCAAGCAGGTGATGTTTTAGATGTGGCTTTTTATCCTCAACTAAATACTTTTAATGGTGAAACAACTGTTCAATTGATTATTCAAGATGTGCATGCAGATAATTTAATTGAAGAAGAAACAAGTTTTAGTCGCGATATAAAAATTTACGACCATAGAGAAAAAATAGATATTATAGGCGAAGTTGAAAATTATTTAAAAGATACGAAATTAACAAACGCAGTATTTTGCGAAAATAAATCAATTTTAAATAAATTAAAACCATATAAAAAATTGAGTGAACAAGTTTTTGGAAGAAATAATATCAAAGAAGTAGAGTCCGTAATGTTTTTTGATTACCCACCTTGCCAGGAAGTTTTAGATGAGATTTTAGATAAAACAAAAGCAAAAATAATTCACTTTATGTCTTATGAGCAAGAAATTTTTGCTCCAGAAGAATTTTTGAAAACTTTTTCTGGGATGTTGAGATATGCATCAAATAGTAATGATGGGAAATTTGCGGTTTCAAGAGCTGCAAGTTTTTTGGTAACTTCAAATGATGTTATTTTGTCAGCTTTGAATATGTTTGAAGCTGCAGGTATGATAAATGTTGAAGAAAAAACTATTGAAGAATACAAGATAAAATATCAAAGTGATGAAGTTTCAAAATTGTTGCACACACAGGAATATAGTGAATTTATTACAGAAGTAAAATTGTGTGATGATTTTAAAGAAAGTTTGTTAGAAGCTCCATTATCAGAGTTTATAAATTAAGAGGATGTAAGATGGCTGAATTATCAGGATTACAAGTTTTTAAATATTTACCAGCGGCTAAAAAACAAGCAGAGGCGAACTGTAAAAAATGTAAGTTCCCAACTTGTATGGCTTATGCTCTAAAACTTGCAAAAGGTCAGGCTGATATTTCTTTGTGTCCTTATATTCCTGATGAATTGAAAGAAATATTAGAACAATCTTTGAAGAAACCACAAAAGGAAGTTTATTTAGGTCACAAAAATAAAGTTTTGACAGGTGGTGAAAATGTTTTGTATCGTCATGACAAAACTTTCGTGAATAAAACAATTATAGCTGTTTTGATTGATACTTCAACAAATGATTGGAAAGAAAAACTTGATAGAGTTTTGGATTTTCAACTAACAAGGATAGAAGATGTTTTCAAAGTTGATTTAATTTGTTTTAGAGGCGAAGTTTCTGATGATATTCTTGAAGATGTTGAGCAAAAAGGTTTTGCTTGGGTAAAAGAAGAGAATCTTTCTGAACTTTGCGAAGTCAAAGATGGCTCATTGAAAGAAACTGTTGATGAGCTTATTGAGATAAGAAAAAAGGCAGTGATTGAAAAGGATGAAAATTTTTCAAATCCAGTATTGATAAAATTGAACTATGACAAAGATATTTATCGTTTGATGTCAAAAGCCAGTGTATATTTATGCAAATATGCTAATGTTTTGCTGTTCGAAAATTTTAATGAAGCTTTATTTTCAACACTTATGACTTTAAGACAAAATATTTATACTGATCCTCAAAAACCATTACAGGTTGAATCAAAATTGTATGAGTTTAATAATCCTGATGAAAATTCATTAGTATTTTTAACTACAAATTTTGCATTGACATATTTTGCAGTTGCAAACGAATTAGAAGCGTTAAATCGTTCTGCTTATTTGGTTATCACTCCGTCAGACGGAATGAGTGTTTTGACTGCTTGGTCAGCTGAAAAATTTACGGCTCAAATAGTTGCAAAAACTGTTCGCAAGTTTAATATTGCAGAGAAAGTTAAAAATAAAAAGATAATTATTCCAGGACTTTTGGAACATATCAGAGATGAAATCCAAGAGGAATTGCCAGAGTTTGAAATTGTTGTAGGTACTGTGGAAGCTTATCAAACTGCAAATTTTGTAAAATTTCTAGGTTGGTAAATTTTTAGTAGATAGGTTTAAGGTATTTCATAACCCATTTTACGATATCTTGAGTCATACCCGCATTAACTTTTATCATCAACATACCCATTCCACCATTTGGGTAGTTTTGAGCATAAAATCCGCCTTGAGAGAATTTTGCTAATTCTTTTTGTTCTTTAAGACAATATCTATCTTGTTGGCTTGCCATTGATAAAATTGGCATTGTGATATTTGTCAAAGTTATAGGAATATAAAGTCCTTTAAATTTTCTTGTTGGAGAGATAAGCACAAGAGTTTTCGGTTTTACTTTCATTTTGTCAGCAACCATTACAGCGATATTTGCACCTATGTCAGCTCCGACAATTGCAGTTGCATTAAGGTTGATATTTTTGTTTGATTTTTGAACTTGTGCAAGGATGTCCATAACGTCATTTGGCATTTTTGCGTAATCATCATTGGTAAAATAAGTCCAACTTTTTTTGTGGAAAGTTGAAGAATATACGCTTTGTCCGTGTCCTCTAAGGTCAACAGCAATTACAGCATAACCAGCTGCGTTAAGTTCAGGGACAAGGTTAAGCCAATATGAACTATCGTAACCGATTGAGTGAAGCAAGATTACGGTTGAATATTTTTCAAGTCCTGCAATTTTTTCATAAGTTATTTTTGCTTTTATAAATCTATTGTCTTTAGTAAGAACTTCGACTTGTTTTGTAACAGGTTTTGCATCTGCAGTTGCTGTGTTTGCAAAAATTGTAATTGCGCAAATTAATATTAATAATATATTTTTAAGTTTTAACATTTTATATCCAAACATTCCTTGTTTCTTTTATAATACCAAACAAGTTACAATTTTGTAACATTATCTAAAAAAAAGTCAACTTTTTGAATGAGAAAAGGTTATATATAATAAGAGGATAAAAACGAGGTCAATTCATGGGCATAGCCATAGATACAAATTTATATCTTTTATGCAGTTTGATAAACGTTTCTTATAAGAAAATATCAACTGATTATTCAGGCATGTCAATTGACGAAATCCTTGAAAAAGAAAAAGAAGCAGGCAACGTTCAAGCAGAGCAATTTGACAAAGAAGTTTTGAATAATCCTGCAAAATTGATTCAGTTATTGCAATTGAAAAATCCAGCAAACAAATTTGCAATATTGAGCAATTTGAATGAGTCAGACTTGGATGATTTATTGCCGTTATTATCACAAGAAGATATGGCAATAGGTTTGAATTATTTTACAAAAGAGAAAATTTTGAATTTGGTACAAGAATTACCAAAAAATCAATTAGTAATATATACATTACAAATGTTTTCACCAGAACAAATTATGATGATGATGCCGAACGAAGAAATGAACAAAGTTCTTCAATCGACCGAAATGAAAGAAATGAAAGGTTTGGAACAAACAATGTTGCAAATCTTGAAGCCTGAAATTTTGGCTCAAATGATTGAAGCTGCAACAGGTGAAAAAGCAAAAGGTGTTGGTGAAATTGGTTTAGACGGTAAACCAAAATTTGATAAAGCTGCATTATTACAACAATTGATGGAAATGGATGATGATCAATTCCAAGAATCATTGTTGAGTATTCCAGAAACAAATAAACAGTTCTTTATGTTAGGAATGGTTAAGGAAAAACCTCAAATATTAACACTATTCAGTGCAGATGCATATACAAAAATGATGAATGACAAGAAAGAAAAAGCAGATTTGGTAAAATATGCAAATGTAATTGAAGGCGAACAATTAGTAAAAATGATGCAACATTTACCAAAAGAATTGACAGCAGTTGTATTAACTCAAATTGACACTGACAAATTCACAGAAGTTTTGATGAAAAACTTTAGAGATGTATTAGGTCAAATAGTAGCTTGTTAGTTATTTAGTTTTTTGTTAAAATTTGCAAAATTGGAGCATGGCATGTAATACGCAAAAGCATGGGAAAATCCCGTACTTCATAATAGATAAATTTTGTAATGATTTATTGGATTTTGATATAAAAATCGTCAAAATGGTCATTATAAAATGATTTCACTTATACTTTTACGAATGTAACAAAAAATTTTTTAGGGTTGAAAAATTTTGTGTTTTCGTAAATAATGCATGATAATTATTGAAGAAGTGTTTATAATATTTTTAATTTTATATAGTCATTCTTGTGGCATTATTCATTGAAAGTATTGCAATCGCGAAGAATTCAAAAATTACAACTATCAGAAGAACACTATTGAAACAAATAGTGAAAATACGTTATTAGAATGAGGACATTAGAGCTAGGGTTTGAATAAAATCAAAAAAAGAAAACTCGGAGGTGACGATGTCAGAAAAAAGAGCAACTAAAAATTTAAAAAGATTACAGGCAGCATTCAGTGTTGAACTATCCTTAACAATGATGATGGTTACTGTCGGTGCGGTGCTTATTTTAGCGCTTTTTGGACGTAGCCTCGCGACAGCATTTTTTGCTTCCC
>JAKSUT010000073.1 GCA_024408705.1 bacterium
ATTAGAAATGTTGTTAAATTAGAAAAATGGTTAGAAAGAATTGGTTTTGATGATGTTATTTTTTATGACAAAAAGTTAGATATGTTTTCAAAAAAACATCAAATTTTATCTGATTGCCAAGAGTTTGTTAAAGATAAAATACCTTGTTTTATAAAAGCTGAAGATGTTTTTGAAAATGTTAAAAAATCAGTTGATGAGTTTGTAAATTATTCAGATAAATTAGATATTTATATTTTGGCAGATAAAACTCAAAATGATTCAGAAGCTTATTTTAAAGATTTATTATCAAAAGATTTAATAAAAAAATATGTTTTGTTTGATGAAGATGCTAAAGAAAACATGTTTGAAGAATATTTGATGATAAATAAAGAAACTTTTTCAAAATATGAAAATTTTATTTTGACAGATACAAATATTGTATTAAAAAGTTCAAAATGGATTGATGAATTGAAAAAAATAGTAAAATATCCTGAATTTTTTTCTGCATCAATTTTACCTGATGGTGTTGATGTTTCAACATTAAGTACTACAGAACGAAATTTTAAACATTCAACTGATATTTTTTCTTGTTTAATGTTTAAGCCAAAAGGATTTTTTGCTGTTTTAAGATTGCTAATTTCAAAAGGTAGCTTTTTTACAAGAAAAGAAATTACAAATGTATGCTATGAGTCTTTAAGAATGTGTAATGCAGTTTCAAATGATGCTGTATTAGAAGTTTTATCAGATAAAACTATTGTTTACGATAATATAGCAGACAAAATGACTTATGCTGGTTATACAGAATATTCAAAAGACGGCGAAAACAGAGTTGATGAGTATGATAGAATTTATTATGTTTAATCGAAATGATTAAATGTATTATTTAGTTCAAATATTTCAAGAGAAGTGTTTTTATCTTTTATATATAAAGGCGCTTCTTTTTTCTTTGTAATGTAGCCTATTTCTGTAAAAATATTTTTATTTTTTATTTGTTCAAAATCTTTTTTGCTTATGGCTGCTATAAGTTTATAATCTTCTCCACCATATAGTATCCAGTTTTTGTAGTTAATATTGCTTGAAATATTTTTGATTTTTTCGTTAAAAGGTATTTTATCTAAATCAATTTCGGCAGAAAGATTACTTGCCTGTGCAATTTTAAATACAGCATCAACTATTCCGTCAGAACTATCCATCATTGCGTATGGACTTTGTATGTTTTTTGAAATTAATTCAGATGCTTCTTTGCTGATATTGGGGATAAGATGTTCTTCTATTAATTCATTTGGCGTTTTTATGTTTTCTTTCAAAAGATATAGTCCAGCTGCGCTTGAACCATGCTCGCCTGATGTAATGATTACATAATCTTCTTTTGCATTTGCTCTTGAAGATATATTTCTATCTTTTGTTGAACCGATTGCACAGATTGAAATAAAAATATTTTTTTCGCTTCCTGTTATATCTCCTCCGATTATTTCTATATCAAATTTTAATGCTGTATCGTTTATTCCTTTATAAAATTCTTCTATGAAATTGTTATCTATTGTTTTTGGCAGAGATAACGCTATTGTTAGATATTTTGGAGTTGCGCCAGATGCAAGAACATCACTGATATTTACAAGTGCTGATTTTGCTCCAAGTTTATATGGAGTTGTGTAATTTAGTGAAAAATGGATGTTTTCTATCAAACTATCTTGCGTAATTACTATTCCAAACTCTTTTAGATATGCGCAATCATCTCCAATGTGTTGAGTTGTGTTTAGTGTTCTATTTATGATTTTTAAAATTTCAAGTTCTTTCATAACTAAATTTTATCAAAAAAATATTATACTTTTTACTGATTAAAAAGAAAGCTCTATAGTGGATAATTAACCTATATAAATCTCTCTCTGTTTGTTTTTAGGAGGGTATGCCAATGACAAAATTAATTAAATTTTTCAATACATTAAATAATAAAATTAATGAGTATGATGAATATTCAAAATTTTTGGTGTATAAAAATGCTCAAAATCCATTTAATAAGCCTTATTATTCTACATTTGTTTGGGTTGATAAAAAAAATAGTCCAAAATGATTAGCAATTATTTATATTATAAATCTTTTATTAATATGTAAGGAGTTTTTTATGCTAACCAAACGTACTATGCCGAATCGTATTTCTAAATCATTGAAGTGCATTAAGTTTAAACAAGCAACTCAAGATTTGAAATATATCATGAATTTTTTAATCAAAACTGAAAAACCTGCTTATTAATTATTATAATAAGTTTAAGAATTTTGTATTATAATTCTTGTATGTCGGATTTTATAGTAAAAGAAGTTAGCAATGATATTGTAGATGAACTTGAACGTATTGGTTTTGATTCAAGTTATAAAAATGTTGCTTGTAATAAATACGAATATAAAAATTTTAAAATCTTTTCATTGTCTTTAGCTCAGGCAAATATATTGAAGCAAACAGCATTGTCTTTTGGGGCTGATTGTGCGGTGCATAAAGATACAGTTATAGGAAAAGTAGAAAAAACTGATTGTATAATTGGTGGTAGTATTTCTCAATTAAAAAAGATTGCAGAAGCACTAAAAAAACAACCTTTTTCTTTGAAAAAAATTGCTGATTTAATTCTAAGTAAATTAGATATAAAACTTGAATCAATGAATATTAAAGGTCATGTTTTTGATTATTCTCGTCCTTATATAGTTGGAATACTTAATTTGACTGCAAATTCTTTTTCAGATGGCGGATTGTATTTAGATTTTGAAGCCGCAAAGAATATGTTTGATAAATTGGTTTTAGATGGCGCTGATATTATTGATATAGGTGCAGAATCAACAAAGCCTTTTGCCGAAGAAGTTGATACAGATACCCAGTTGAAATACTTGCTACCAATATTAGAATATATAAAAACTTATAATATTTCTGTTCCGATAAGTATTGATACTAGAAATGCAAAAGTTGCAAAAGAAGTTTTGAAACAAGGTGCTGATATTATAAATGATGTTTCAGGTTTAAGTTTTGATTCAGATATGGCTCGTGTTGTAGCAGATTATGGTGCAAAAGTTATAATTCAGCATACAAAAGGTACACCTGAAAATATGCAGGTAAATCCGAAGTATGAAAATTTAATTGATGATGTGTATAAATCTTTGAATGATTCAATACAGTTTGCACAAGATAAAGGTGTAAAATTTGAAAATATTATAGCAGATGTCGGCATCGGTTTCGGTAAAAAACAAGAAGATAATATTCAATTAATTAGAAGATGTAATGATTTTAAAACTTTAGGTGTTCCATTGATGTATGGAACTTCAAGAAAATCTTTTTTAAATGTTAAATCAAATGATAACAACTTAAAAGATTCTTTATCATTAGCTGTAAATTCTATACTTGCAAATAATGGAATAAACTTTTTGAGAGTTCATAATGTGAAACTTCATAGACAAATGCTACTTCTCAAAATCTTTAATCATTAAAACTTGTACTTCTCCGGCTTCAAGATCTACTTTAAGACTGCTTCTTCTAATTTTAGGCGGTTGCATAGTTAGTACAGGTATTACAGTTTGCTTGCCTGAAGGTGTCGGTATTCTCATTTTTACGTTAGTTACTTTTTCTTTAAAGTTTATGTTACCGTACACAATAATAGTTGTTTGGTCGAATGTTCTTGTGTATCCGAAAACGCTAGGATTAGATGTTTTTAGAATTTTTAAATCTCCGTAATTTATGACATTCGGTACTGCAACTCGTACGTTGTTTGCATAGATGACGGCTTCTCTGATGAAAGGGTTATTTCCTTCTGGTTTTCTAGAAAAGTTAAAGATGTCAATTTGACCTCTGTGAACAAAATAATATTCATCATCGGTATCTGATTTGATTGCTTTTTTATTTGCTTTTGAAAATAAATAGGTATCTCCTGTAGTAAAGCCATCTAAATAATTCGGTGTAAATGGTAATGTAGCATCAAGCCAAGTTATCATTAAACTAAGATTTTCGTTTTGGCTAATAAGCGGACTTACATCATTTTGAGTTGCAAAATCTGCTATAATTCTTTTTTGAAAACGATATTTTTTAGAAAGTTCATAGTTTTGTTCTATCGCATCTGTTAATTCTTTTGCTGTTTTCCATTCTTTTATTTGGTTGAAATTCCCGTTACAACCATCAAAACCTATTTTGAATAATGTTTCATTAGGAATGTCGAATGTTATATTTTTGTTTTGTTCATTAGAATTGTAATCTGCAATAAATAATATTTGAGGGTTATTTTTTCTAGTTTCTTTTATAAGTCTTTCCCAGAATATAGCAGGTTTAAGGTTTGGTGCAATTATTCTGAAACCATCAATATCGAAAGCGCATAAATAATTGATTAGTTGATAATATAGTTTATATACATTTTCATTTATTGTAGTTTCTGTTCCTGCGTCAAAAACTTTTACATCAGTCCAATCAGTTGGAGATATTGGGTTTTGGTTTGCATCTTTTTTGAATAAAGATGGATTTTTTAAGTACATATCATACGAACCGCATGCCGGTATATCAACGATAACTTTTATTCCTTTTTTGTGGCATGCCGATACGAATACTTCAAATTGTTCTTCTGTTGATAATTTGCTTTTGTTAGATTTTAATTGAGGGTTTAGGTTTGTAAAGTTTGCAGGAGCATATAAAGAACCCGCTGTTCCAAAAGCTTTTATCTTTCCTGTTTCTAATACAGGCATGAGAACTATTGTGTTAATATGATATCTTTTTAAACTATTGAGTTCTTTTGCTGCATTAAGAAAGTTTCCTTTTTCTTCACCAGCAGCTTCATTTATAATGCCATCTTTGTTAATGTCTTTTGCACCGAAAGTTCTAAGGTTGATGGTGTACATTATTGCATCACCTTTTAGATACATGGTTTGCAAATCAACATCGTTTATTGCAGCAAAAGATGTATTTTGAAATGATAGTAAACTTAAAGATAATATAAATGCAAATTTAAATGTTTTTTGAATAATCCCCATACTAGATATTTTAGCAGAAAAAAGACGTAGCGTGTATTTTTTTAAATTTTTGTATGGAATTGTAAATTTTTTTTACATTACTAGCAATTTTTTTTTTGTTTCTTTTTAGAATAAGAGTGTAGTAGATAAAAGAAAGTATGGTAAGTATGATTAACAGTCTATCAAGAGATTCACATATGAAACCTGCTTTAGCTAATTCTCAATTACAAGCTAAATCAAGTGTTTCTTCTGTGAAATTACACAACAATGTAACAGTAACTCCAGCAATGAAACAAGATCAAGTTAGTTTTGGTGGTATGTCTGCTGCAAGATTAGCAAATGAAGTTTCATCAAGCAAGCTTTATAAAGCTGCTGAAGAATTTTTTGGTGAAGCAAAAGAAAAAGTAACTCCTAAGAAAATAGCAACTTTAATTTCTGAAATAGCAGAAAAAGTAGTTGAAAAAGATTCTGATGTTGTAAAAGATGTTTCAACAGCAGTTTTTGAAGATGGTTCAAATGCTCAAAAATTTGTAAAAAAATTACAAGGTGCAGATGAAACAAAAGGTTTATTGAATGATTTCTTCGGTGTTTCAGGAAAACTAATCAATGAATCAAGATCTGTTTCTTACCAAGTAAAAATGGTTGATGGTTCTCTTCAAAAAGTTGACGGTTTATATCAAAAAGTAGGCGAAGGTTTCCAAAAAGTTGAAGATTTTTATAAAGCCGATAAAATTTATAAAAGAGTTCCTAAAGAATTTAAACCAGAATCTTTTAAAGAAGATTTTATAAAAGATGTTAAAACTGCAATGGAAACAATACCAACAGTTAATAAAAAAGGTGGCATATATAAAAGTGCTCCTTTCGAAAAAATTATAAATATTGCAAATGATAACTCAGCAGTATTCAGTGCGTGTGCAGCAGCTTTGTTTGCATGTGTTTTTAGACCTGCAACAATTATGGCTATGCCTGCAAAAGGTAAAAATAAAGAAGATAACAAATATTCAGCTGCACATTCAATTTCTTCAGGTTTAGTAGGTGTTGCAATGGCTGTTGCCGTTAATTTGCCAATTGCTTTTGCTTTGAGAAATCTTGCTAAAAACCCTGCAAAATATGCGGAAAAATTTAAAGATCCAAAAATGGCTGAAAATCTTAAAAATAATAAAGTATTTGGAAGATTCATGGTTGATTGTGAAGGCAAACTTTCAGATAAGAAATTTGATGATTGTGCAAAAATGATTAACTTAGGTTCAGAATTGTTGTTTGCTATTCCTCAAGCTTTGGTAACAACAGCATTAATTCCTCCAGTTCTTAAAAAATTGGGTATTCAAAAATCATCTTCAAAAGCTAAACAAGTTGAAACTCAACAAAATAATGCTCAACAAATTGCAAATCAAACAAAAGATAATAAAAAAGAAGTAAGTTTCAAAGGGAAACATGTAAATTTTGAAGGTAAAGGTAATGCTGGCGGTATTTTGTCAAAAGGTTTTGCAAAATTATTTAGCACAAATTGGTTCCCTAACTGGGTTGATTGTATGAATAAATCAGGTTCAAAACTTCCTTCAATGGTTCAAATCTTATCAACTGCAAAAAGTGGTTTGATTTCAGGTATGTATGTTTTAAGAACTATTAATAACAAAGATTTAGACCCAGATAGACGTACAACATTAGCTATTAACCAAGCATCAGTTTGGGGTGTTGCAACTATCTTGAACTTAAAAATGGATAAATACTTAAATAAATTGACTGATAAGTTCATTGATAATTATAGAGCGGCAAATGTTGATAAATTAATGAAAAACGCAGGTGATTTAGAAAAAGCAACAGTTGCGATGAACAGATTGAACGGTGGTATAAAAACCGCTAAATCATTACTAGTTGTATCTCTAGTTTACAGATACCTATCACCAGTTTTAGTAACTCCGTTTGCTAATAAAATCGGTAACTTTGTAGAAGCTAAGAAAAAAGAAAAACAAGCATCAGCAAACGTATAATTTATAAATGATGAATAAAGCCGAAAGGGTTGTTATTTAAAATAAAATTTAACTCTTTCGGCTTTTTATAAAAAAAATAGGGGTAAAGAAAGGAAAGGTAAAAATGAGAATATTACCAGTAAACAATGTTCAGTATCGTTCAAAAGCAAATTTAAATGCTTCAAGTAACAAACCAATGACAAATACTATGAATATTCAAAATGTAGATAATTCTTCTAAGGTTTCTTTTTCAGGTGTGTTTTCAACAATGTATGCAAATAGTTGCATGAATACAGCAAAAGATTTTTTTCATTTAGGTAATAATATTGATGGTGTAAAATTTGTTACTAATGGTATGAAGTCTGTATTTTCTCATGCTAATTCTTTTATAGATACTATGGTTTCTATTTTTTCTAAGAAACAAAGTGTATTGTTAGCGACAGCATCTGCAGCTTTGTCAAAAATTGATGATAAATCAGAACAAAATCAAGAACTTAAAAAAGATTTTATGAATACTATGTTTCTTCAAGATACTAGAAATACAAAAAATATAGTAGAATCAAGTGTGGTTGATGCCTTTTTGAATATGGATAATAAAGTTTATGGTGATTATAAAAATTCTCTTTTAAAAACTGCATCA
Source organism: bacterium (assembly GCA_024408705.1). Taxonomy (GTDB): domain Bacteria; phylum Cyanobacteriota; class Vampirovibrionia; order Gastranaerophilales; family Gastranaerophilaceae; genus JAKSUT01. Next base: position 7,561 of record JAKSUT010000073.1, read on the forward strand.
GGAAAAGGCTTGTATTATGATTCAATGGTTTTCGATAAAGTTTTGACAGGTGTAGATATGTCAAACGAAGAAAAAATTGAATTAAAAGCTCTTAATACATATCGATTGAATCGCGCAGAAGAGGAATATCAAGAAAATTATGAACCATTTATTCCTCAAGATCCAAGATATACTCCGTAGTATATTAATATCAAATAAAAAGGCGACAACCACATTTGTGGTTGTCGCCTTTTTATTATGCTTTGTAAAAAAATAAAGCCACAACACAGATGCGATTTTGTTAC
>JAKSUT010000074.1 GCA_024408705.1 bacterium
AAAAAGAAAATGTCAAAAGAACAAAAAATATTAAGTGCAACAGGTAAGGAAGCAGGCACAATTGCTTTGAACGAAGCAGTTTTCGCTGTTGAACCAAACCTACATTTAATGCACTTAGCTTTAAGAAGACAATTAAACAATGCTAGACAAGGTTCAGCTTGTACTAAAACAAGAGCAGAAGTTTCTGGCGGTGGTAAAAAACCTTGGAAACAAAAAGGTACAGGTAGAGCAAGAGCTGGTTCATTACGTTCACCATTATTCGCTGGTGGTGGTGTAGTATTTGGACCAAAACCAAGAAGCTATGCTTTCTCTATCCCTCAAAAAGCTAGAAAAGTTGCTTTGAAATCAGCTCTTTCAGCTAGAAGCGAACAATTAGTTGTAGTAAAAGATTTTTCTGAAATTAAAGAACCAAAAACAAAATTAATGGTAAAAGCATTGGCTTCATTGAAAGTTTCAGGAAAAGTTTTAATTATCGCTGATACAAAAGCTGCTGAAAACCAATATTTAGAATTAGCAGCAAGAAACATTCCATCAGTGAAAATGTTATTACCTACAAACTTAAACGTAAAAGACTTGTTAGAAGCAGATTTCGTTGTAATGACAGAATCAGCAGTAAACGATATAACTGAAAGGCTACAATAATGGAAAGAACAAATACAGAAAAGCTATATGACATCATTAAAAAACCTTTGATTACAGAAAAATCAATGATGGCAGTAGCAGAAGGAAAATATACTTTTGAAGTTGAACAAACTGCAACAAAAGTTGAAATTGCTCAAGCAATTGAATTAGCTTTTCCTGGTAGAAAAGTTAAAAAAGTTCAAACAGTTTATATGCCATCTCATGCAAAAAGAATGGGTTATAAATTTGGTAGAACAGATTCAAGCAAAAAAGCAATCGTTACAATCGAAGGCGATCCAATCGAAGAATTGGCAGGCGCATAAGATTTAAAAAGGCACTAAGCCGAAGTAAAGGTAGTAAACGCGAAAAGATTTTAAATTTAAAATCAAGGATGCGTAAGGAAAGGAAAATAGGAAAATGGCTATAAGAAAGATTAATCCAACTTCTCCAGGTCAAAGAGGAATGACTAAAAGTGATTATCAAGAAATAACAACTTCAACTCCTGAAAAATCACTTTTGAGACCTCTAAAAAAGACAGCTGGTAGAAATAACACAGGTAGAATCACTTGCCGTCATAAAGGTGGCGGTGTAAAACAAGCTTACCGTGTAATCGATTTTAAACGTGAAAAATTTGGTATCCCAGCAACAGTTAAAACTGTTGAATATGACCCAAACAGAAACGTAAGAATTTCATTAGTATTCTATGCTGATGGTGAAAAAAGATATATCTTAACTCCAGAAGGATTGAATGTTGGTGACGTTATCGTTTCAGGTCCAGATGCTCAAATTCAAACAGGTAATGCATTACCTCTAGAATCAATTCCTCTAGGTTCTTTGGTTCACAACGTTGAATTAGAACCAGGCAGAGGCGGAATTTTAGTTCGTACAGCAGGTAGTTCAGCTCAATTAATGGCTAAAGAAGGTAACTATGTAACTATCAAACTTCCATCAGGCGAAATGCGTATGGTAAGAAAAGAATGTTTAGCTACAATAGGTATTCTTGGTAACGCTGAATTCAAAAACTTATCTATCGGTAAAGCTGGTAGAAAAAGATATATGGGTATAAGACCAACAGTTCGTGGTGTTACAATGAACCCTTGTGATCACCCTCACGGTGGTGGTGAAGGTAAAACTGGTCCAGGTGGAAACCCTAAAACACCTTGGGGTAAACCAGCATTGGGTGCTAAAACTAGAAATTCTAAAAAAGCATCTAATAAATACATTGTAAGAGCTAGAAAAAAATAACAAGAATTAATTAAAATAAGGAGAATAAATTAATGGCACGTTCATTAAAAAAAGGTCCATACGTAGAAGAATCTTTACAAAAGAAAATCGATAAAATGAATGCAAATTCAGAAAAGAAAGTTGTAAAGACTTGGTCAAGAGCATCAATGATTATTCCTGATATGTTAGGACACACAATAGCAGTTCATAACGGTAAAACTCACGTACCAGTTTATGTAACAGAACAAATGATTGGACATAAATTAGGTGAATTTGCACCTACAAGATTGTTCAGAGGTCACGCAGGTAGTGATAAAGTTGCTAAAAAGTAACACATAATTGAAAGTAAAGGATACAAAAATGGAAGCAAAAGCAAGACAAACAGATATAAAAATGACAGCAAGAAAATTACGTCGTGTAATCAACGAAGTAAGAGGTAAAGCTGTTGTTGAAGCACAAGCATTGTTGCGTTTTATGCCATATTTTGCAGCTAGAGTAGTAGAACAAAACTTGAAAGTTGCTGTTGCAAACGCTCAAGAACAATATGGTGTAGCTCCTGAAGCATTAAAAGTTTCTGAAATATTTGCAGACGAAAGCAAAACATACAGACGCGGTAAACCAAGAGCTCAAGGTAGAATCTACAAAAGATTGAAACGCACATCACATTTAACAGTAAAAGTAAGTGATAATAAGTAATAAAGGAACGAAATAATGGGACAAAAAACACATCCAACCGGATTTAGAGTAGGTATAATCAAACCTTGGGTTAGCACATGGTATGCTAAAGTTAAAGATTATGCTCAATTTGTTGCAGAAGATGCAAAAATTAGAAAATTCGTTAAGAAAAAATTATATACAGCAGGTGTTTCAAGAATTCTTATTGACAGAAAAGCAACTAGCTTGGTAGTAACAGTAGTTACAGCAAAACCTGGTATCGTAGTTGGTAGAGGTGGTCAAGGTATTGAAGACTTGAAAAAAGATGTAACAAAACACATTGGCAAACCTGTAGTAATTAATGTAGTAGAAGTTGCAAGAATTGATGTTGATGCACAATTAGTTTCTGAATCAATCGCATTACAATTAGAAAAACGTATTGCATTCAGAAGAGCAATGAAACAAGCTATGCAAAGAACAATGAGAGCTGGCGCTCAAGGTATCAAAGTTATGGTATCTGGTCGTTTAGGCGGTGCTGAAATCGCTCGTTCTGAATGGGCTAAAGAAGGAAGAATTCCTCTTCAAACATTGAGAGCTGATGTTGATTACGGTTTTGCAGAAGCTGATACTATAATGGGTAAAATCGGTGTTAAAGTTTGGATTTTCAAAGGTAACTTGATGCCAAATGAACAAGCTGATGCTAACATCAAATCACAAAAGAAAGCAAATGATTCTGAAGGTAAATCTGCTGGCAGACGTCCTAGAAGAAGCAAAGCAATAGAAACAGAATAGTAAATAAATAAAATAATTATATTGAGGTAAAAATTATGTTAATGCCAAAAAAAACAAAATATCGTAAGATGATGAAGGGTCGTATGAAAGGCACTGAAACAAGAGGTACTCAATTAGAATTTGGTAAGTATGCTCTTCAAGCCGTTGAACCTGGTTGGATTACAAGCCGTCAGATAGAAGCAGCAAGACGTGCAATGACTCGTGAAATTAAACGTGGTGGTAACGTTTGGATTAAAATATTCCCAGATAAACCAATCACAGCAAAACCAGCTGAAACTCGTATGGGTTCAGGTAAAGGTAACGTAGAATACTGGGTAGCTGTTGTAAAACCTAACAGAATTCTATTTGAATTAGATTACTTTGACAGAAACGTTGCAATCCATTCATTAGAACTTGCAGCTCAAAAACTTCCAATCAAAGTAAAAGTTGTTGAAAAACAACAATAAAATGCGTAAATTTAGTAAAATTTAAGTAAAGTAAGGATAAAAAAATGAAATTGCAAGAAATGCGTGAAAAAACAATTGATGAATTAAAAACTTTCATCGTTGATTCAAAGAAGCAATTATTTGATTTGAGATTGCAAAAAGCAACTCACAAATTAGAAAACACAGCTTTGATTCAAAATACAAAAAAATTGATAGCACAAGCAAAAACAGTAATAAAAGAAAAAGAGGTAACAAATGCCTAAGAAAGAAAAAACTGGTGTTGTAGTTAGCAGCAAAATGGATAAAACAGTAGTTGTTAAAGTAGCATCTTATGCTCCACACCCAAAATACAAAAAAATTATGGAAACAAACAAAAACTACAAAGCTCATGATGAACAAAATATTTGTTCAGAAGGCGATACTGTAAGAATAGTAGAATCTAAACCACTTTCAGGCGGAAAAAGATGGTCTATTCTTGAAGTAGTAGAAAAAGCTAAGTAGCAAAAAAGTTTTTTACAGGTTTTTAAATTTGTAAAAGGCAAAGATATTAAAAATGAAGGAAATAGAACAATGATACAACAAGAAACAAGATTGCAAGTTGCAGATAATACAGGTGCAAAAGAATTATTATGTATCCGTGTAATGGGAAGTTCTAACAAGAAATTCGCAGGCGTGGGTGATGTAATCGTTGCAACAGTAAAAGACGCAACTCCAAACATGACAGTAAAAAAATCTGAAGTTGTAAAAGCTGTTGTTGTAAGAACAAAAGCTGACATCAAGAGAAATGATGGTTCTGTTATCAGATTTGATGATAACGCAGCAGTAATCATTTCAAAAGATGGCAACCCAAGAGGAACTCGTGTATTTGGACCAGTAGCACGTGAACTTAGAGAAAAGAACTTTATGAAAATCGTTTCTTTAGCACCAGAAGTTATCTAGTGAAAGAATCGACCGTGTAGAATTCCAAGATACAAGAGTTATAAATCTAAAAATAAAAGGAAAATAGAAATGGCAAAAGAAACAGTTAAATTGCAAGTAAAAACAGGTGACAGAGTTATGGTTACCGCTGGCAAAGATAAAGGTAAAATTGGAAACATCAAAAAAGTTGTTCCATCAGAAAACCAAGTTTTTGTTGAAGGTGCAAACTTAGTTACAAAAGCACAAAAGGCTAACCCTATGGCTGGTGTTCAAGGTGGTTTAGTAAAAATCGAAGCTGCTTTAGATGCATCAAACGTAATGGTTATTTGTCCTAAATGCGAAAAACCGACAAGGATCAAACACACTATCGTAGATGGTAAAAAAGTACGTGTTTGTAAAAAATGTGGTGAACAATTAGACGTTTAATGCTCGTGGTTAGAAGTTGTCGGACTTTTAGATGCACGAAGACTAGAACGCCTTACAAATTGGAGAAATTAAAATGACAGTTACAGAAAGTTTAAAGAAAAAATACGAAACCGAAGTAAAAAAAGCAATGAAGGAAAAATATAATTATGCAAATGATCATATGATTCCTAAACTAAGTAAAATCGTTATCAACATGGGTGTTGGTGAAGCATGTCACAACGCTAAACTAGCTGAACAAATCGAAGAACAATTAACAAAAATAGCTGGTCAAAAAAGTGTTGTAACAAAAGCTAAAAAGTCAATCGCTTCATTCAAATTAAGAGAAGGTATGCCAGTTGGTGCAATGGTTACTCTTAGAGGCGAAAGAATGTATGACTTTTTACAAAAAGTTATTTGTGTTGTTCTTCCTCGTATCAGAGACTTTAGAGGTGTATCTTCAAAAAGTTTTGATGGTCGTGGAAACTATACATTAGGTTTAAAAGAACAAACATTATTCCCTGAAATCAAATACGAAGAAGTTGATTTGGTTAAAGGTATGAATATTTCAGTTATTACTACTGCAAATACAGATGATGAAGCTAGAACATTGTTAGCTGAATTAGGAATGCCATTCAAAAAGTAGTAATTATAAAGTGAAAAAAATAGGAATGTTAATTCATTCAAAGAATATAAGAAAAGGAGAAATTCATGGCTAAGAAAGCGATGATAAATAAAGAAGAAACAAGAGCAGCATTAGCAGCAAAAGGTAAATATCCAAAAGTAAGACTTCACAACAGATGTTCAATTTGTGGTCGTCCTCACGGATATCACAGAGATTTTGGTATTTGCAGAATTTGCTTAAGAAAAATGGCTCACCAAGGTTTACTTCCTGGTGTTACAAAAGCAAGCTGGTAGTTTCTTAATTAACATATATTAATTTTTAGATAATTTCCATATTCAAATTTTTTTGAGTATGGTATTATCTAAATAGCGAAATATAAATGTATTACTATACTGCTTGAAAGTTCAAGTAAGTAGCAATTGTAAAGGAAAATAAAATGAACACAGATCCAATAGCAGATATGCTAACAAGAATTAGAAATGCTAATATGGTATCTCACGAATCAGTTGAAATGCCAAGTTCTAAATTGAAAGTTGAATTAGCAAAATTATTAAAAGAAGAAGGTTACATTGTTGATTATTCAACTCGTCAAGAAGGTAAATTCGCTTATTTGACAATTGAATTAAAATATGACAACAAAAAACCTGTAATTGAAAATTTGAAAAGAATTTCAAAACCTGGTTTGAAAACATATTGCAAATCAAAAAATCTTCCACAAGTATTTGGTGGTTTAGGTATTGCAATCATTTCAACAAGCAAAGGTTTGATGACAGATAGAAAAGCTCGTAAAGAAAACTTAGGTGGCGAAATTATTTGCTACGTTTGGTAGTTTTTGAGAGAGTAATAACAAATTTTGGGTTAAATTGGTAGAAAAGCCCAGAGGGGAAACCCTTATTAATACTAAATAAAGGAGAAATATAAATGTCAAGAATAGGAAAATTACCGATAGAAATTCCAGCAGGCGTTGAAGTTACTATCGATGGTCAAACGGTTACAGCAAAAGGACCTTTGGGAACTGAAACTGTAGAAGTTAGAGAAGAAATTCAAGTAAAAAAAGAAGATAACAGAGTTATATTGACAAGAATTAATGATGAAAGAAAAACTCGTGCATTGCATGGTTTGTCAAGAACATTAGTTGCTAACGCAATCACAGGTGTAAAAGAAGGCTTTGTTAAAAACTTAGAAATTCAAGGTGTTGGTTACCGTGCTGCTATGCAAGGAACAACTTTGAATTTGGTATTAGGTTATTCTCACCCTGTAAATATTGAACCTCCAAAAGGTATTACAATTACAGTTGAAGCAAACACAAAAATCTCTGTAAAAGGTTCAAACAAACAAACAGTTGGTGACGTAGCTGCTTTAATCAGATCTAAGAGACTTCCTGAAGTTTACAAAGGAAAAGGTGTTAGATATGAAGGCGAATACATCAGACGTAAAGCTGGTAAAGCAGGTAAAAAATAGTAAGTAAATAATTGCCCGTATAAACCCTTAAATATAATTTAAGAAGGTTTGGGTGAAAGGAAATTAAAATGATTAAATCACAAAACAAAAAAGCAAAAGTACAAAAAAGACATAAATCTATCAGAGTTAAATTGACTGGTACAACAGAAGCTCCAAGATTAGCAGTTTACAGAAGTACAAAACACATTTATGCTCAAGTAATTGATGATGTAAAAGGTGTTACAGTTGCTTCTTGCTCAAGTATTGATAAAGATATCAGAGAAAAAATCAATCATGGTGGAAACATTGATGCTGCTAAATTGATTGGCGAAACAGTTGCTAAAAAAGCATTAAAAGCAGGTGTTAAAGATGTTGTATTTGATAGAGGCGGATTCCTTTATCATGGTAGAGTTCAAGCACTAGCTGATGCGGCAAGAGAAGCTGGATTAAACTTCTAAAAATAACTACTTGACGTAAAATTTTGTTTTTGATAGACTAATAATTGAAGTTAGGATTTTACATAAGTAGCAATAATTTCAACGTTGATGACAAGTTCATCAAAATATAAAAATCGAATAAAAATATGCAAATAAACATTTGCGCTTGTAGCTCAGCAGGTAGAGCACTCCCCTTTTAAGGGATAGGTCGCGCGTTCGAATCGCGCCAAGCGCAA
>JAKSUT010000075.1 GCA_024408705.1 bacterium
AAAGCTGGAGAAAAAAGCAAAGAACTTTCAGGAAAAATGGAAAAATGTATTGAAATTGTACAAAAAATCATTGATAACAATGAAAAAACACTTATTTTCACTCAATACAAAGAAATGGGCGATATATTAACAGAAGTAATTGAAGAAGAATGCGGAACACGCCCTTCTTTCTTCCACGGTTCATTAAATGTTTCTCAAAGAGAAAGTTTGATTGAAGATTTCCAAAATAATCCTGATACAAAGGTTATGATTTTGTCACTAAAAGCAGGTGGTACTGGTTTGAACTTGACTAGCGCAACAAACGTAATCCACTATGATTTATGGTGGAACCCTGCAGTTGAAGACCAAGCAACCGACAGAACATACCGTATTGGACAAAACAAAAATGTTATGGTTCACAGACTTGTTACACTTGGAACTTTCGAAGAAAAAATTGACGAAATGCTTAAAGCTAAAAAAGATTTGGCAAATATGGCAGTTTACGAAGGTGAAAAAATTATCACAGAACTTACAGACGAAGAAATCTACGAAATTTTCACACTTTCTTCCGGTGCAGATACAAAAAAAGAAGTTCAAGAAACAAAAGCCTAAACTTTATACAAGTCCATCTTTTAGTGCTTTTACTGCGGCTTGAGTTCTATCATCAACAAGTAATTTTTGTATGATATTGCAAACATGAGCCTTTGCCGTATGTTCACTTATAAGCAAATCATCTGCAATTTGTTTATTCGATTTGCCATCAACAAGAAGTTTCAAAACCTCATACTCACGCTCTGTAAGGTTTGAATGTTGAGCCTTAAAGTTAGCTCTTGTAAGTTGATGTTGAGGAATCATTCGACAGTTTTTCTCTCTGATTATCGGCGTAACTTTTGGATCTAACCACATTGCACCCTGACTAACTGTTTTTATAATAGTCATCAAAACATCTGTGTTTACATCTTTCATAACATAAGCCATAGCACCCGCTGAAAGTGAATCAAACACTTCTTTTTCAGACAAATGAGAAGTTAGCATTACAACTTTTATATCTTCAAATTGGTCAATTATGCGTTTAGTAACAGAAATTCCATCTATATCCGGCAAACCGATATTCATCAATATCACATTTGGTTTTTGAAGTCTGACTTTTTCTAATGCTTCTTTTCCAGTTTCAGCCTCTGCAATAACATTTAACTCAGGGGTATTATCAAACAAAGACTTTACGCCAACTCTTGTCAATTTATAGTCTTCAACCAATAAAATATTTACTGATTTTTCTATCATTTTAAAAAACTCCTCTCAGAATTTATCTTAAAATAAGAGAAAATTTGTTTAACCTGCAAAAAAAACAAAATACGTTTAATCTTAAGACGCAAAAACCTTTAATAAAAATTTTAAATATAAAAAATATAAAATATAAAACGAAAATTTTATTCCAAATCTAAAAGTTTTTTATATTCATTTACCAAAAACTCTTTATTTACCTTAAATTCAACAAAATCCCAAGGTAATTTTTCTGACAAATCATAATTTCTTATAGTATAAAAATCTATTTCAGGCAAAAATTTCTGTTTGCTTACTTCTTTATATGCACTTTTGAAAGCACCAATCTTTCCACCTTGTTTATAAACTTCTATCAAATAATCTGCTAATTCTCTGCCACCTCTAGACAAAAGAGTTTGATAATAATCCCATTTTGCACTTGAAAAACTAGCATCTATGCCTAATTTATGAAATTCTTTTTTCAAATATTTTTGCTTTTGTTCTAATGATTTTGTAGCCTCTCTTGCGCACCATTGGAAAGGAGTATGAGGTTTTGGAACAAAAGTTGAAAAAGCATAAGAAAGCTCAAACCCTTTAAACTCTTTTTTCAAATCTTTTGCCAATCGCAAAAATTCATCAATATCTTCTTGAGTTTCAGTTGGTAGTCCAATCATTGAATAAATTTTTAGACCTTTAAGCCCATTTTCTTGCGCCATTTTTATTGAATTTCTAATTTGTTCTTCTGATAAATTTTTATTTATAACTTTTCTCAATCTTTCACTAGCCGCTTCTATTGCAATAGTCGAATTCTTTTGACCACATGCTACCAAAGTCTTTATAACAATAGGTGAAATCAAATCGGCACGAAGCGAAGACACAGTTAATTCAATATTTTGACCTGATTTAACTTTTTCATAAATATAAGAACAAATATCATCAAATCTAGGATGAGCGCCTAACATAGCACCCAACAAAGCGATTTTATTTGTATATTCTAACCCAAATTCAATTTTGCTAATAATTTCATCATAATCAACAAATCTAATCGGCAAATTCAAATATGACGCAATACAAAAAGCGCACCTATTTGAGCAACCTCTTGCAACTTCAATTATATACGTATTTGCAAAAAAACTTTCATCACTCAACAAAGTTGAACAAATACATTTTTCTAATTTATTAGTTGATTTTTGCACTGTTTTTTGAGAAAGAGATGGAACATAAACACCTTCTATTTCAGATATTTTTTTTAAAATTTCACTCTTTGATTTGTCCTTATATTCATGACAAATATCAATCATTTCTTTTGAATTTTTTTCACCATCTCCGATTATTATAACGTCAAAAATTTCAGCATAAGGTTCAGGATTTGCTGTTAAAACTGGACCACCTGCACATATTATCGGATAACTGTCATCTCTTTTTGAAGATTTTAAAGGAATATTATACTTTTCTAAAATCTTAAAAACTTCTAAAAAATCCATATCAAAAGATAAAGAAAAACTAATAAAATCAACATCTTTTGAAAATATTTTTGTTTTATCAGTATCAGAAAAAACCATCTCAAAATTCACATAAGGAATTTCGTCAAAAATTTTGCTTATACACAAATATCCCAAAGATGAAAAAGCAAAAGCTTTACACCCTGGGAAAGCCATCCAGACGTTATAATCCGTATCATTTTTTTGAACACTATTATATAAAAATTTAGTTGTCATTTTCACCTTTATTAATAACTTTTATATACAACTCATTAAAAAGTTCATATATAACAGATGCGATTGCGGGAGCTAAAATTACACCCCACAAACCTAAAAATTGTGCTGCTAAAAGCAATGACAAAATAATTAAAAGGGGATGTAAATTTAAAAATTTTCCAAATATTACTGGACGGACAAGATTGTTTGCACACCATTGAGCAATTAAATATACAACCAAAACCAAAAACATTTTGAAAATACCCAAAGGATATGCAAGTGCCAAACATAACAATAACGCAAGAATTGGACCTAGTAGCGGAATAATATCAGAAAGCCCTGAAATCAAACCTAACACTACTGCGTTATCTATTTTCAATAACAACATTCCTAATCCGACCAAAACTGCGATAACAATCATTATCAAAATTTGAGCAATAATATATCCGCCAACATTTTTAGATACAGTATCATAAATTTCTGAAGCTTTATCTTTCATATTTGGTGGAAATAATTGCATATAACCTGATTTTATTATTTTTTTATCAGTAATAAAATAAAATACCAAAATACACAAAAGCAAGAAGAACAAAACTGCCTGCATAGCATTTACTGTCAAATATATTGAATGATTTAAAATTTGTTCTCCCACTCTTTCCAAAGAAGTTGAAAGAGCAGTAAAATCTACCATTTCAATAAGTTTTTGACCAAATACACTACCATTTAAAACGAAATCTCTTATCATATCATACGTTGCCGGCAAAGATTTCATCACAATAGAAAATTGTTCACAAGAAATAAAAAATATCGGAATAAAAAATGCGAAAAGCAAAACCAAAGTAGAACTAAAAACAATGCTTGCCGCATAAATTCGTTTCATCTTTTTTTCTAATTTATCAACTAATGGATTTAAAGATGTAGCAATAATGTACGCTGCAAAAAATAACATAGTGATTACTTTTATTTCGCTTAAAAATTTAATTATTAACAATGCCAAAATTATAAACAATATATTTTTGGGTGTTACATATTCTTTAATTGTCAAAAAGACCTCATTTCTCTGATTTCTTGATTTAAAAGACCATATATACTTTTACCGTGAGTAAACTCCGCTCACACAACGTATTATAACAGAATAAAAAAAATAATAAAGAGATAAAACAAAATATCATATAATAAAATAATTTTTATAGTAAAATTAATATTATTATTTTAAAGAGAGGATAAATTTAGACATGGGATTGCTTTCAAGAGAAAAAATCAAAGCTCCGATTGTAGAAGCACTAAAAAAAGCTATCAAAAATCCTACATATCAATTCCACATACCAGGACACACTAAAGGTAATGGTGTTTATTCTAAATTTAAAAATCTTATCGGTGAAAAAGCTCTTTTACTTGATACAACAGACGAATTTGATGGTTTAGGAACGCTAAATCCTGCGACAGGTCCAATTAAAAAAGCTCAAGAACTAGCAGCAGAAGCATTTGGAGCAAAACAAACTTTCTTTCTTCTAAATGGTTCAACGATTGGAAACATCGCAATTGCAATGGGTTTATCAAGAAAAGGACAAAAAGTTATAGTAAACAGAAATTGTCACCGTTCTGTTATGACCGGACTTATCGCATCTGGTGCTGATCCAGTTTGGATTATTCCTGAAAAATTTAGCGATTGGGGTTTATGGGGAAACATAAAACCTCAAGACATTGAAAAAGCGTTACAAGAAAACGACAATGTAGCATTTGTTTGGATTACAAACCCAACTTATGAAGGCGTTGTTTCTAACGTAAAAGAAATTAGCGAAATTTGTAAAAAATACAACACACCGCTTGTTGTTGATGAAGCACACGGATGTCTTTGGAACTTTGACGAACACTTACCACAAACATCACTAGAACTTGGTGCAGATATCGTGGTTCATTCTTTGCACAAAACAGGTGGAAGTATGAGCCAAAGTTCAATGTTGCATATCGGCAAAAATTCTACTATTGAACCAAAACATATAGAAAACGCTTTAATGCTATTACATACAACAAGTCCTTCTTTAACTCTACTTGCAAGTCTTGATGCTGCAAGAGCGCATCTTGATAGCAAAAGAGGACAAAAACAAATTCAACAAGCTATTGAAAACGCAAAATATTTAAGAAAAAAAATTGATAACCTTCCAAACATTCACCAACTAAAACACGATGGGGATTATGAAACAGATATCACAAAAATATTTATCAAAGCAGATGGAATTTCAGGAAAAGTTCTTGAATCAATATTAGAATATGATTTTCATATCGAAATTGAATCAGCTTCTGACGTTGGTCTTTTGATATTGTCAAACATCGGAAACAGCCATAAAGATTTTGAATATTTAGCAAAATGTCTTAAAAAGATTTCTAAAAAAGATTATTCTCACATTCCCAAAAATGTAAAACAACTACACATGCCAATGCTTACACCTGAAATAAAAATGAATTTACAAGAAGCTTTTTATTCAGACAAAGAAATTGTAAAAAAAGAAGATGCAATAAATAGAATTTCAGGTGAAATAATAGCAGAATGTCCCCCAGGGATTGCAATACTTGTACCAGGGGAATTGATAAAAGAAGAACATCTTCCATATCTTGAAAGTTATGAAACTATCGAGGTTTTAAAATAAATGGACACAAAAACAAAAAATAGAGCAGTTGCATGGCTTACCACAGCACACTTTACAGGTGACATTTTTTCAGGATTTTTAAATCCTATCATGCCATTTATTGCTTTAAAACTAAGTTTTTCAATAGCTATTGCGACCTTAATTCTTAGTATTGCACAAATCTGCGGCTCTTTAATTCAACCAATATTTGGTTTTTTTGCCGATAACATTTATAAACGAACTTTTATTTTTATCGGAATTTTGCTTGCGACAACTTGCACACCAATAGCCGTAAACGTTCCAAACAAGACTTTATTAACCATTTTTATTGTTCTTGGTTGCATAGGAGGAAGTCTTTTTCACCCTCAGGCATTAGGTTTTATACCAAAATTTTCTGACAAAAATTTAATGCACAATATGAGCCTATTTATAACCGCAGGAACATTAGGATTTGCGTTTGGACCTATTGTATCAGCTCTAACAGTTCAACATCTAGGATTTGAAAAAGTTCCATACCTTGCGCTTATTGGTGTAATACTAACTTTTTCAATGTTCAAATTTGTTCCAAGACTTGAAGAAACAAATCAAACAAGAACAAAATATCAATTTAAAGAAACATTCAAAGAAATTTTAACAAACAAAAAAATGCTAATTCTAATCGCAATTGGCTCAATGAAAACAATAATTATAAGCAGTTGCACAATATTCTTGCCATTTTTGTGGAGAGATATGGGAAAAAGTCCTGCATACATCGGAAAATTATTATTCCTATTCATTCTTGCAGGAAGTTTAGCATCTTATTTAAGCACTTTTGCAGAAAAGAAATTTGGTGCAAGACCTGTGTTTATTGCATCAATGACATTAACATTTCCATTAATGATAATCTACACATTGATTTATAAAACACACCCAACAATAGCAAATAGTTTATTCATATTAATGGGATTTATCACAATGTTTGCTCAACCGGTGACAATGGTTATGGCACAAAAAGTATTACCAAAATACAAAAGTATTGCAGCAGGTTTTATAAATGGTTTCACTTGGGGTATTGTTTCAATCTTACTTACAACAATTAGCTTTACTATCATCAATATTGGAATACCAAAAATATTGTTAATTCTATCATTTCTCCCTGTAATATTTGCTTATTTCGTAAAATTTTTACCAAATAAAATTGAAGAAGCATAATAATAATTTCAGAGTATAATAAGAGTATGAAAACATCTAGACAATCATTCGTAAATATCCATCGAGACGCTTGGGTTGAAGTCAATCTTGAATCTTTGGCTTTCAATATCAAACAAATAAAAAAGTTTGTAAAACCAGAAACAAAACTTCTTGCGATTGCAAAAGCTGATGCTTATGGACACGGAGCAACTATGACCGTTCCAACAATGCTTGCGTCAGGAGTTGATATGATTGGGGTTGCAGCTATTGATGAAGGTTTAGATTTAAGAGCAGCGAAAATAAACTGTGAAATTCTTGTTATTGGAGCCGTTCCGGTTTGGGCTTTTGAATGTGCAGCCGAAAACAATATTTCTATATCAATTTTTTCAGAAGAACATATCGCAGCGGCGAAAGAAACTTTTGAAAGAACAGGTAAAAAAATCAAAGCTCACATAAAACTTGATACAGGAATGAATAGAATTGGTGTTACAAAAGACGAAGCTATTGAATTTATCAAAAAAGTTCAAAGCTGTGACTTTATCGATTTACAAGGTATCTTTTCACATCTTGCAAACTCTGAAATAGAAGATTTAACCCAAAAACAATTTGAAATTTTTAATAATATAATCTCAAATATTGATACTAAAAATCTAACAATACATATCCTAAACACCGCAGGGATATTCACTTATCCTGACAAACAATACAATATGGTTCGTGCAGGAATTGGTATTTGGGGACTTTTACCTGACCTTGCTCCATCTGCAACAGAAGTAAAAACAATGGAATTTAAACCTGTTATGGGGTTAAAAGGTAGAATTACAAGAATACACACAATGAAAAAAGACGAAGGTATCAGTTACGGATATTCTTTTATCGCGCCAAAAGATACCAAAGTTGCAACTATTCCGATAGGTTACGCAGACGGTATTCCAAGAGCATTATCAAATAAGATTTATGGAAAAATAAACGGAACAAAAATCAAACAAATTGGAAACA
>JAKSUT010000076.1 GCA_024408705.1 bacterium
GTTGGTTTTATCGCAAGCATAATTTCTTTTATCGTAATTATGTTTAATAGAAAAGCAATTTCAATAGCAGCACCAGCTTATGCCGCTTCTGAAGGTTTAGTTATTGGTGCAATTTCTTCAGTTATTGAAAAATCTTATCCTGGAATCGTTATTCACGCAGTTGGATTAACTTTTCTTTGTTTAGCAGTTATGCTTGGCTTATACAGAATTGGTGCTATTAAATGCAGCGAAAAATTTAGAAGTATCATATTTATCGCAACTTTCTCTATCGCAGGCATTTATATTATCGATTTGATTGGCTCATTTTTCGGTATGCACATTCCGCAAATATTTACTTCAAGCTCTATCGGTATCGGTTTCAGCCTTATTGTAGTTACAATAGCAGCTTTAAACTTAATCATAGACTTTGATTTTATAGAACAAGGCGCAACAAGAATGCTAGACAAGAATTACGAATGGTATGGTGCATTCGGACTTATCGTTACACTTGTTTGGTTATATATAGAAATCTTAAATCTATTAGCAAAATTAAGAGAACGCTAATTAATTGTTCTTTTGCTCATAGTCAAATTATAAATTCGTTTGATTTTTACATCAAACGAATTTGTTGTATTACAAAGAGTTGCTCTTAAATTATCAACAGCATCTTCTTCTGTTTTACCAAAGCCACAAATATTTGTAGTCATACAATTTGCTATATAATTATTATTTCGGTTATTTTTGTAAACCATTGTTGGATATTCCATTCCAATAAGCCCTCCGTGGTCAAATATATATTATATTTATAACATTTCTTAGTGCGTTATTAATCCTTTATTTGCATTAATTTGCATTATATTTTTTTTTTGATAACATGTTTGCATTAGAAAAAGAGGTCGTATGAAAGTAAGCGTAAAAGTACCAGCAACAACTGCTAACTTTGGTTCAGGTTTTGATTGTATCGGAATGGCTCTTCCGATTTATAACACTATAACAATTGAAGAAACTGTTTTACCTGGTACAGGAATAGAAATCAACGTTATAGCAGAATCCGAATCAAATACTGACTTTGCAATTGAACATATTCCAAAAGATGAAAACAACATTATCTACAAAGCCGTAGAAATGCTTTATAATTCAATAGGACAAACACCTAGCGAATTAAAAATAAATATTAAATCACAAATACCTATTGCTAAAGGTTTAGGAAGTTCTGCTTCTATCATAGTCGGCGGTTTAATGGCGGCAAATGAACTATTAAACAAACCAGCAGACGAAGCTGCTTTACTTTCAATCGCAACAGAAGTTGAAGGTCATCCGGACAATGTTACACCTGCCATTGTTGGCGGACTTGTATTAACATCTTTGGAAGACGATGGCTCTATTGTTTACAAAAAACTTCCTTGGCCTGAAGAATGGCACATAACAGTTTGTATTCCTGATTATGAACTTGCAACTGACATTTCACGTTCTGTTCTTCCACAAGAAGTACCTATGGAAGATGCAACTTTTAACCTTAGAAGAACAGCTATGTTTGTTGAAGCTCTACATACAAAAGACGCTGATTTGATGAAATTAGCACTTCAAGATAGACTTCATCAACAATACAGAATGAAACTTGTCCCTGGTTTGCAAGATATTATTGAAAATCTTAAACACGAAGAAAATGTTATTGGAACAGTTTTAAGTGGTGCTGGTCCTGCTATTCTAATGATTTCACAACGCAACGATTTAGACAGACTAAAATCTATCATTAGCGAAACTTGGGCTAACTACAATGTTAAAACTCAAATTTATACACTTGATATTGAAAATGAAGGTGCAAAAGTTTTAGAACTTAATTAATAAAGTTATAGCCAAAAACAAGAATACCAATAAAAACACTTATAATAGTTGTTATAAATACAGCGCCTGCTGAAATATCTTTTGCCATACCAACTATTTTTGAATATTTGTTTTTATAAACAGCATCAAGAGTATATTCTATTGCCGTATTTATCATTTCCGTAACTATAACTGATGATATAGTAAGCAACAATAATGAAATGCACAACAAAGAGAATTTAAATAAATTAGCCAAAATAAGCACAAGCAAACCTGCACATAAATGCACTTTTATATTTTTTTCTGTTTTAACGACAATAAATATTCCTCTTATTGCATTTTTAAATGTCTTTGCATAAGTATTTTCATGTTTAAATTTTGTCATTCCTATTTGACCTTTTCTTCAATTTCCAGCAACGCAGATTTTTGAGCGTTAATAACAAAATTATAATCCTCTTCTGTCTGGTGGTCAAAACCTAGCAAGTGCATTATTCCATGACTTATTAAAAAATTTAATTCTTTTTCAAAATTAGTATTATTTTTTTCACTATTTTCTTGAACTTTATCTAAAGAAATAAAAATTTCACCTAAATTTATTTCTCCATCAAACACAAATTTTTCTTCACTATCAGCAAAAATTGCAAAAGTAATTATGTCTGCAACATAATCTTTTTTTCTATATTCTTTATTTACTTCATGAGTTTTTTCGTTATCACAAAAAACAAAATCAAAAGAAATTGTAGAATATTCATGCCCGAAAAGTGTCGATTTTTCGTAAAAGTCTTGTTTTAGATAATTTTTCAGAATTTTTTTTGCAACAGTTATTGCCTTTTTTTCATCAACCGAAATTGAACTATGGATATTTTCAGTAAAAACATTAATTTTCGTCATTTTTTTCACTTATATTTCCATTTGAATGTTTTTCTAATTCTTTAATTTTTTCATCAAATTCTTTATCTATTATCTTTTTAGGCATAATTTTATTTTTGTCAAATTCAGAAACAATATCTTGATGATATTTAATTCTATTATGTTGCATACCACGTAAAATTCTATTAAAAGTAGTTGCAATAATTTTGATATCTTTCAATGTCAAAGGACTATCAGAAAGTTGTCCATCATTTAATCTTTCAACAATAATTTTATCAATAATTTCTTCAATTTCTTCATTTGTAGGTGTTTTCAAAGAACGTACTGCAGATTCAACAGCATCTGCAATCATTAAAATTGCAGTTTCTTTCATATTAGGCTTAGGACCTGTGTATCTGAATTGTTCTTCTTTTACATTTTCTTTTCCTTCTTCTTGAATAGCTTGGTTATAAAAATAACTTGCTAAACCTTCACCATGGTGTTGCATGATAAAATTAAAAATAATTGGAGGCAAACCATATTCTTTTGCCAATTCCAAACCATCTTTAGGGTGAGCTGTAATAACCATTTTACTTAATCTTGGATTTAATTTTGAATGAGGGTTTTCAATTCCAAAATAAGATTGGTTTTCAACGAAGAAAAGAGGTCTTTTCAATTTTCCAATATCGTGATAAAAAGCACCGACTCTTGCTAAAATCGGATTTGCACCAACTGCTTCACAAGCAGCTTCACAAAGATTTGAAACCATCAAACTATGATGATAAGTTCCAGGAGCTTCAAACTGCAAACGTTTTAACAAAGGTTGATTATGGTCAGCAAGTTCTGCTAAACCATAAGGTGTTATTATTTTAAATACACTTTCAATTACAGGTAAGAAACCAAGTGAAATGATACCACTCAAAAGGCTGTTTACAAAAACAAAACCACAGTCTTTTAAAATAAGCATATTATCAATATCAATTACTAATTTTTCAAGAGTATAAACCATAGCAACGATAATTAAAGAAACTAAACCTATTTCAAAACCTATTTTTACTAAATCAAATCTTCTTGAAAATTTCACTCTTGCAATTGCAATCATTGATACAATATTTACTAACATAAAAGAGGTTACAAATTGCAATGAATAATCCATTACAACAGATAACACCGCAAGAAGTAATGTTGCTACAACAAAAGCTTTTCTTGGTGATGTAAATATTGAAAGAATAATTATAAACGCTGGAAACGGCAGAACAAAACTTGAAAATCCAGGAGGATCAAGTGCTGCACAAAGTGCTAAGAACAAAGAAAGAACAGCAGTAATTACAAACTGACCTAAATCTAATCTTTGTTTTTCAAATACTTTCAAATATTTTATAAACGCAAAAGTTGCAAGCGTAACCAATACAAATATAATTAAAAAGCCTTTGTAATTAACTTCAATTACATTATAACCAGACTTGATTAACGCAGCTTTTTTTAATCTTGTAACAGGTTCACCTTCAAATAAAATCTTATCACCTCTGTTAAAAGTAACTTCATAAGGTTTTATTAGAGATTGAGCATTTCTTTTTGCCATTTCGGTTGCATATTCATCTACAACCAAATTTGGCGCAACTACTTGTTCTAATAATGCACAAACAAGTGTTATTTGATTTCTAGGAATATTTCCACTTATGTTTTTCGTGATTAATTTTTTTATATTTTCTTGTTCAAATTGATTTTCAGTAATACCTATACTCAACATATTTACCAAAGTCAAATTTGCTTCATCAAAAATCTTTTGCAATAAATTATCATCAACTTTTAACAAATAGTTTATAACAAAATCTTTTTTATTAGATTCTGAAACATCAAACAATAAAGTTAATTCATCTTTTTTAACTTCTTTTGAAACTTCTTTTTTTCTGATTTTAACAATAGAATTTTGCAATGTTGCAAGATTATTTTTTATAAAATCATCTTCAGCCGGAGCCATTATCGGATCAATTTTTTGAGAAATTTCTTTTCTTCTTTGTTCTGTTTTTTCAACATCAATAACAGTTATTGTTTTTGTCGCAATGATATCTCTTTTACTTACACCATTTTCAACTATACTTTTAAATAAAAAGTTTTGAGAAGATATAATTACACTCATTAGCAAGACAAAAACGAGAAAAAATGTTCCGTTTATCACTCTTGATGAACTAATAAAATCAATTATCTTTTTTAAATAACCAAATTTCATATTAAAATCCTATCAATCAATTATTAAATTTTCTTTATTTCAGTAATGTTTGGATCTAAAAGTCTTCTGCCAACATTTTCAAAATTTATTGAGCAAAGAGTTTTTTCACCATAAGAAATTAATTTTTCAACAACACCTTTTCCATATTTTGGATGGATAACACTATCACCTTGTACCACATCATCAGATTGAACTGTTTGTTCAACTTCAGAAGGATAAACAGGTACTATCGGAGTTGAAGCATTTTCTGCGGGTAAAATATCTGAAGATTGAAGAGAAACGCTATCTTCTGTTTCGTCAATTCCTTGACTTAAAACATCTGCAAAACTTTCATCATCAACACCTTCTAAAAGTTCAGAATCATCAGCAATTATTTCAGTAGAAAATTCATCATTTTCTTGAAATCCAGAATCGATATTTTCTTCA
Organism: bacterium; assembly: GCA_024408705.1. Lineage (GTDB taxonomy): Bacteria > Cyanobacteriota > Vampirovibrionia > Gastranaerophilales > Gastranaerophilaceae > JAKSUT01. Next base: position 5,309 of record JAKSUT010000076.1, read on the forward strand.
ATAAAATCTAAATCATCTTCTGTTAATTCATCAGGATTAAGTATTTCAGGTTCTTCTAAAACTTCTTCAGAGTCAATTTTTTTAGGCGCAATTATCATCTCATCAACATCTTGACTCACTTGTTCATACAACATGTCTTCTTCTGAAACAGGTTCTTCTATGTTGTTATCTATTTGTTCAATATTATCAATATTATCAACACTATCAATACTATCTATATCAAAATTATTTTCTTCTTCAATAATTGGTTCTTCAATTTCTTCTACTTGTTCCATTTCTTCTGAAATTAAAGGTTCATCAATTACAGGTTCTTCTTCCGCTAAAACTTCTTCTTGCAAAACTTCTTGTTGAACATCTTCTACTTGAGGTTCTGGCTGAGATTGAACAGGCATTTCTTCAATTTGTTTTTCTTCTTGCGCTACATTAAATTCAGGCGGAATTTCTTTTAATCTGATAATCAATGGAATATGATGAGTAATTTCACCATATACAATATATTCTTGAGCATTTAATTTATTAAAGAATACATTATATCCTGCAAAATCAGTTTGTTGCTGAATTGGAGCAAACAAAATTAAATTTTTTGAAATTTGTTTTAATTCTTTCAAATATTTGTATGAATACTGGCAAATTGGAATTGTTTTTGCAATTTTATTTGTAAATATTTGTTTTAAAAGTTTTTTATCAGAAATATCATCTTCAATATTCAAAACAACATAAATATCTTCATTTTCTTGTTCAATCAAAGAATATAGATAAGAAATCATTTCTCTTTGAACAATATTATCCATTTTTGACAAATCTAATACAGTTAAATTTTCGTTTTCAATATGATTTGCCAATACTTTAAATTCATCAGCATTTTGTGCAAAAACACCTTTATCATAAAATTTTAAAAGTTTATTTTTTAGCAATAACAATTCAACCAATTCAAGTTCTTCATATTGCGAATCAACAACATTTTTAAAATCTTCAAAAGGAAGATAACCATCATCTAATGTTTTTACATAATTTTGAACTTCTAAAAATACCTCTTGAATAGTCGCTTTTGTTTCACCAGAAGCATCATCTAAACCTTTTTCATAAATAAAGTTTATTGTTTGATAATTAAGAGGAAGTTTAAAATCAACTCCTGCTACAACTTTATTTGTGTCATATTCAAGATTGCCAAACAAATCTACTACAACAACTTTTTTATTTTGGTTAGAAAGTTGAGTTACAAAATTGTGAACAAGAAGTTCTTTTTCACCTTGTTTTTCAGCACATACCAAAAGTTTTTGTTCAAAAATTGCTCTATCTAAAACCAAATTAATATTTTGTTGTGCAACTTCTCCCATAAAAATAGGATTTTCGTTTTGGAAAAGTTCTAACAATTCTTGAGCCAAAACAGTTGCAACCATAGAATTCATACTTGGAGTTGAACCATTATAATTTGTTATCACGCCATCGCTATCAAAATTAAATAAAAGTTTTGCTACGGCAGTATTTTTATCTTGCACAGAATCTAAACTGATTACTTGCGCAATAAAAGCTTGTGTTTCATTTTTTATTATCACAAAACTTGATAAAACAAGATTTTCCTTAGAAACATCGTATGTAATCTTAACTAAATTATTTTTAACTTCAAGTATTTGCATTTATATTTCCTTTTTCTTGAAGATTATTATACTACAAAGAAGAAAAATGCAAACCATGTCATAGCTTGAACTTTTAACAGTTTTTTAAGTCATGTTAAGATTAAAAAAACTATAAGTAAATAATTCTTTTTTTAGGATAAAATAAAAAATAAGATATAATGTTGGGTATAGTGTAAAAATAAGGAAAGAGGCTAAAATGCCTATACAGGAAGAATTAAGAGAAAAAAACATACTTACTCCTCAAGAAGTTAGGGAGATTTTATCAATAGACAACAAAGGAATTGTAGAACTTTGCAAACAATCTTCTGTTATTCCAAAAAAAGATTCTAAAGGACAAACATATTTTTCACAAGAAGAAGTGCAAAAAATGAAAAGAGCAAAAAAATCACAAAAAAATGCAATTGTTCTTTCAAAAAATGATTCTGATTTAGTGATAAACAACTTATTGTCAAGTTTAGATAGCATGGAAAACAGACTATCAAACAGAATGTCAAAACTTATAGACGACAAACTTGATGGCATGGACGAAGTTGTTGTTGAACTTATCAGATGCAAAACAGAAAACGAAACTTTAAGACAAAAATTAAACGAATTAAATAAAGAAAATTATCAATTAAAGAAAACTGTTCAAAGCTACAAATCAGTAGGTTTAGGACTATATGTAAAAAAAGAAATTGACGATTTTTCTTTATAAATTCGATAATAAATATTTTTTAAATTCATAATTTTAGGAGTAAAAACAATGGCAGTTAAGGAAAAAGAAGA
>JAKSUT010000077.1 GCA_024408705.1 bacterium
TAACTATGACCATTTACAGTCAAAATTCCGTTATAATTTTCTGAAACTACTTCACCATAAGGATTCATACAAAAAGTTCTAACTTCATCACCAAAAGTTGGAGAATGATAAACAAGTTTTGATTCATATAATTTTTTTGTAATAGGTTCAAACACAGGAGCTGGTAATTCAACCCTTACACCTATATCTACTGCATTATTCACAATTCCAATTTGATTTGCAGAAAATTCTGAAGTAAGCCAGTCTGCACCTTCACGACCTGGAGCAATTACAATATATTTTGCTTCAATTTTATCACCCTTTTTTGTTGTAAACCCTTTTACATTATCATTTTCAACGATTAATTTATCTGCTACAACACCATTTAATATTGTAATTTTTTTAGCAAGATAATCTTGCATATTTTTCAAAACATCTAAACTTCTTTCAGTTCCCAAATGTCTTACAGGAGAATGAACAAGTTTTAATTCTGCTAAAGTTGCTTGATGTTCAATATCTGCAAATGCTTCTCTATCAAGTCCAAAAACTTCATCAGTTGCGCCAAATTCAAGATAATACTTATCTGCATAATCGATTAATTCTTCAACTTGTTTACGTTCAAGATAATCAACCAAATGACCACCAACATCTGGAGTAAGAGTCAATTTGCCGTCTGAAAAAGCACCTGCTCCGCCCCAACCACAAAGCAATCCACAAGGTTTGCATCCTGGGCAAGTTTTTTCACCTTCACGTAAAAAGCATTTTCTTTTTTCAATCTTTTTACCTTTTTCAACAAGAATAACTTTCCATTCGGGTTTAAGTTTTACTATTTCTAAAGCAGTAAAAATCCCTGCTGGTCCAGCACCAATAATCGCAACGTCATACATCGATACAAATCTCCTGTTCTACTCAACTGTTGAATTGTATCTTAAATATGAAAAAAAATCAAAAATTATTTTATTATTCGCCGAAGTCTAACAAACCTTGACCTTTTTCGTCATACTTCACACCAGAAACTTCTTTAATTGTTTGTTTGGCAGGTTTTGAAGCGTTTACAACGTCACCTTTATTTTTGAAACCAATTTCGTCTATTATAATTTTTTTCTTTTCACTATGAGCTTTAATAAAAAGTTCTTGTTCTTTTCCGTTTTCTTTAATTCTTTTCAAAGAATCATTCAACAAACATTTTTGAGTTGCCAAATATTCTGTTTTATCGCCACCTTTGTATGCAATATCATGAGATGCTCTTGTTAAAATTCTTGCATCTTGGCTTGTTACCATATAATGACTTGTTCTTTGTAGATTTTTTGTATCATAACTATCTGCTGTTTTCCAGAAATTTTTTACAAAATCTATACCTTGATTTTCAACTTTTTTCAAATATTTTACAGCTCTATCAATAAGCAAGTTAAACTGTTTGTTTTGAGGCAAACTTTTGTTATCCAAAATCACATCCGAAACATTTATAACTTTTCTAAAAGATGGATTTACACTATTTTGCTTTTGAGTTGAATTGCAATTATATGACATTATTGGATTGATTTGCATAATTTAAATTTCCTTTTCTAGTGCTTTGATATATAAAATAATACCTGTAAAAAAAAATATTGCTAGTCAAAAACAAATTTTTACAAAAATTTTTATACAATAACATCAAATTTTATTCCTGCTTTTTTCAAATTATCTTTATTACCTAAGTAAAAACACGGACTTGTGAGCAGTTCTATTTACATTCATAATGAAAATATACCAATTTTCAAAAAAGGGAGGAAAAACAATGAATAAATCTCAAACAACAGATTTTGGCAACGAAATGAAAACTTTATCCCAAAAGATTGGATTAAAGTTTCAGAATATGGCAAAAAGAGTTATATTATTGCTTTAATTAAAAAAGGCAAAGCAATTAAAAACAAAAGACATGCCAAAATAAAGCCAATAAAAAATATTATGTTATAAATAATAATAACAAATCTAGGGATCTTAATTTTTAAATTTAATTTAAAATTAGGAAATTTTTTAACAAATAAAAATCTAATTAAAATTTCTAATATTGCAAATATTATAAAGCATCCTAAAATTAAAAAACATATATATGTTACAAGTCCCCAAATAATTTTATTATCATAATAAATATAAGCTCTACTAATGATGATATGTTTTATGGAATCATAAATTATATATAAAAAGATATAAAACCACACTGCAATAAAATTTGTAAATATATACTTTTTAAGGTTAAAAAATTTCATATGACAATAGTAGTGCAAAAACATAAAAAATAAAAGGAGAACATAAAATGTCAAACAAAAATAAAATGTATGATTTTTTTAATAATGAGCAAAAACAAAAAGAATATAATAATGAAATAGTCAATAAAACATTATATTATCAAAAGAAATTTGGATTTAAAGCAAGTGCACAAAAAGGTCATGAATTTTGGAACAATGAAGCAGATGCATTTAAACACGCATATAGTGGAGCAGATATGTCTTTAAAATACGGAAATATATTTAGTCTTGGAGCTGGAATTTATCATGAATATCAAACTCCTAATAACCCTCCCAAAGAATGGAATATGGATTCATGGAATAATCATCAAGGCAGAGAAATTGCAAGAGATATATTAAAAGAATATGGAAATAAATTTTTTTACTTACCTCAGCAGCTACAAGATGATATTAAAGCTGTAAAGGTTATGGATAGAATGCGTAATGGGTATTTAATAATTAATCCTAATGACAAAAGAAATTATAAGGGCAAAATTGAAAATTATATGAAAAATCATCCCGAAATAATAAAACAAGGTGAAAAAATCTTTGGTATAAATAAAACAACTGGTCAAGCTGCAAATTTTGATATTAATCAACTTGCAAATATTTTGGGAATTCAATTACCTGAAGTTCAAACAACAAATCAATCTCAACAAAATTCAAATTTATTTGGATATACCAACCCACTAACAGGTAGTAACCACATATATACACGTGAAGAAGTCGGACAAATGACATCAGAAGAATTTGCCAAGCACGAAAAAGAAATAGATGCACAGACAAAAGCATTCAATGGTAATATGCCGAGAAATAAAGAATTGCAACATGAAGCAATGGCAGGTGGCGGAGTTGTATATGTAAAACCTTACACACGTTCTGATGGTACAGAAGTTAAAGGTTATTATCGTAGCAAACCAAATATCTAGTTAATTAGAAGATCTTAAACAAATCATCAAAAATTTTTATACAATAACGTCAAATTTTATTCCCGCTTTTTTTAAATTATCTTCAAACAAATCTTTTGTACAAGAATTAATATTTATCAACAAGCCATTTTCAGTTTCTTTTGGAGCATTATTTTCATTTACATTTCCATCTAAATTAATACCGAAACGTCCTGCCATATAACCAATATTTAACAAATCTTTTGGTGTTAAATCTTGTCCGTTTTCTTTTTTTGAATTAGTTGCTACTATATAATTACATCTTTCTACTTTCATTTTATCTCCTTATACAATTTCATCTAATATTGTTGCGTTAAATATTTTTTCATAAACAGAAAAACTCTCTTCTTCTGTCAAATTCCCTCTATGTTCATCATTTATAGGTAAATTTTTCTCTTGTATATTTAACTTTTTACAAATTGATTTTACAAACTCTAAATAAACATTCACTCTGTCAGCTTTCATGCCTGACTTTTCAAGTTCTTTCCCAAGAATATTTATTGCATCTTCATTTGTAAATTCACACGGCTTTTGCCAAATAATCGCAGGGGGAGAAAAATATCTCACCTTATTTACACATACCATAAAAGCCCTCCTTTTCAACTAATTCATTTATATTTACATGGGTTTGCTCTCTTTCATTATATTTTTGTTGAGCCCCTTTTGTTCGCAAATATTCTAATATTGCACCGCCTATTTCTTCTGTCGCATCAAAATATGGAGAATTTGGAGAAACAATTTGGTTATATAACATTTTATTTAAAGGACCAAAAGCATCAGGAACAAGTGTTTTTCTATATATTCCAGCTAACATTACTTGGATATTTGGCGATTTTGTATCATTAAATTTTGAAATTGTCGGATACAAATTTTTTGCACCTGAAATATTTGCTTCTATCATTCTATCAACGACAAAAAGACCTTCTACTATTTGTTGTTCTGTTGTTGCTGATTTCAAAAATTTTTCAATTTCTTTTACTGAATTTTCACCTTCAGCAACAATTCTTTCTATACGCTTTTGATTTGGCATTAAACAATAATTTCTTTGAGAATTTGGCATTTGAACACCCAAACCTAACGTATTTATACTATAACTTGTTATTGAAGAAATACTCATATTTATTCACCTTTCAAACCTTATGTATAAACATACGGTGGTCCATTTTTAATTTCGACCAAAATATTTTCTGCTAATTGCATTAATTCTTCTTTTGATTTCCCTTTTGCTTTTTGATATTCAAAATTTTGAATAAGCAAATCTATCGCAGATTGTTTTTTTGATTTAAAATTTTCTACTTCCACATCGACCAATTTTTTCTTCAAACCATATTCAGTTTTCGCATTTTCTTTTATTACTGCAACTTGTTTCATCGCATCCATAGCTTGATTAAACAAATATCCTACACAACTTACTGCTGTAAAAGATAAAAAAAGATATTTTGTAAATTTATTTTCAGGATTTAATAACCAGTTATACAAATGTCCTCTATCTTCGTCTAAATAACAATAATATTGTATTTTCTTTGGAATACCACCTAGAGCAGTTGGGGCATCGGCAAATATTGTTTTCTTTACTTTTTCCGTATTTTCAATAACTTTTGAAATTTCATCATCAGAAACATTTATTTTTTTCAAAGTATCTTTTATATATTCAGGTTTTGCAGAAATAGATTCAAATAATTCACTTAACTTTTCAACACTTGGTTTTTCTTTACTTGAAACCATTTTTTCTATCGCATCAATAACTTTTTGTGTATAGCCATTAGCAAAATCATTTGCTTCTTTTACTGTTTTTCTTATTGACGAAAAAGTAACTTTACCCGCAACCGCAAGTGCTACAAGAGAAAAAGCCGCACCTAATTTATACATAGCTGATTTTGATTTATCTTTATTCTCATTTTTCTTTGATTCTTCTGAAGCTCCAAAACTTTGCTGATTTTTTGAAGATTCTTCTATATTAAAAGATTTTTTAAAATAATTTGTAGTATTCACAAGCAAATTATTTATCACTTTCAATTTTCCTGAAAAAGAATTTGTTTCAACTTCTATCAACTTTTCTTGCAAATCACGTTCAATATCTGCGCTTTGTTTTTTAACCCAAATTTCTTTCAACGCATCTACTGTATTTTTAGCAACAATCGTTAATCCTGAAAAAACAAATACAGCAACTCCTGCCATAATATTTTTAAAACTTGGGTCACGTAACATTCTATATACAGCAAATTGTGGCTCTTGTCTTATATTCATATTCAACGCTAAATCAGGTAGTTGCTCAAAAGTTTTTGCATTAAATAGTGTCTTTGAAGCTTTTTTCATCACCATTGACAAACCTAATGCTCCACCACTTGCGACACCTGCTGACAAAAACACAGGAAGCAAAGCCTTTTTCATATCAAAAGATGTTTCTTTTTTATCAATTGGATTATCTGTTGTTTTTTCTATATTGTTTGAAATAAACAAAGTATCACAAATTTTTTCAAAATTTGCATCATTATAATTTGTGTCTTTCACATGGTTATTTATCAAAACACCTTCTAATGTTTTATTCATTTGTTTCTTTTTATTTTTATCATTATTAAAAGTTTTTGATTGTGGCATTTTGTTACTAATCAACTGAATGCTCATATATTTCTCCTTTTGACTTTTGTCTTAATTTTGTCTTTTTTACTTTTTTTAATTCTCTTGATTCAAATACTCTCATTTCTTCACTATCATTTTCTTTTTCAACTTCTGAAAAGAAAAATAAAAATATTTTCTTTGAAATCTTTTTATATTTTTCATACAAACTTTTTTGAATAAAATTTTTAACTTCACCAATTACTGCAGAAATTTTTGAAGTAACATCCAAAATTTGTGTTTTTATATCTTGAACAAAAACTTTTATATTTTTTATAAATTGTGGAAATTTTGAAATCATATTATATATTGGGGTTATTATTTTATTTATTGCTTTATCAAAATTTACCTGTATTTTCAAAGGAAGAATTGATTTTATTTCATGCAATACATTTTTAACACCATTTATAGTATTTGCTAATTTCCTTACAGCAGCTTCTGTCAAATTTGTCTGTTTTATCAACTGCAATTTTAACTCTGATTTTTTATTTTCTTTTGCTAACATTTCTTGCCATACAGCAAAACATTTTTCATAAGACCACTCATTTGGATTTTTTTGTTTGGTAGTTTTAGAAGAACCACCACCAGACATTCCACTACACACAGGACAAGCACCATGTGGCAAACCGTGAGGACAAGTGTTTGTTTTTATTTGAGGTACAGCTATTTTTTCTACAGGCATTAAAAAATCCTTATGGCTTTTGTGATAACCTAAGGATACTTATAAAACTTCATATAATATCTATAACCGGAGATCCGCAGTTATAAAAGTTTTGTAAGTATTCCGACTATAACGGCTGCGGTCCAGTTAGTGACTTTCACACTATTTCCTTATGTAAATAATACTACTATCTACGAAGTTTGTAGTAAAGGTTTTATTAAAAAATTTTTACAAATCCATTTGAACTTGTTCTTCATCTGCTAATTGAGGAGCTTCATCTGCCGGAGTATCTTTCACTCCTTTTTCAATTTCTAAAATTTTTGCTAGTGCTTTTGCATCACCTTTTAATTTAAAATATTCGTTAAATTTCTTTGTTGTTCTCAAATTAAAAGAACGTCCATTTTTATCTTTATTTTTTGAAATCAAACCTTTTTCAACCAATTCAGTTACATGCTCATAAGCATTTGCGCCTCTCAACTCTTTCAAATAAGATTGTCTGATAGGTTCTTTCAACGCAATTACTGTAAGTGTTTTTAAAACAGGTGGTTTCAATTCAACTGGACAAAGTTTTTCTACGATATCCATGTGTTCTGTTTTTACTTGCAAAATATAACCATCTTCGTCGTCGATTTCTAAAGCACCTTCTCTAGCAGAATAATCCATTATTAATTCTAATAATGCTTCTTCTGTTTCTTCAACTTCACAACCCAATATTTCTGCTATTTCTTTCGCTTGTAAAGCTTTTCCTGTTGTAAATAAAACGGCTTCTATTTTTGATTTTAGTTCTTGTAATTCCATTTAACACTTACCCAACTTGTTCTTCCAAAACTTCCTCTTGCTTTGGTTCTCTTTTCACTACATACAAATCAGAATAAAATTCATCTTGTACTAATTCAATATCAGATTCAGCTGACAAGAACAATAATGAAATATATGCTGTTATTTTATCCATACCCAAAAGAGTTAAAGAATTTAAATCAACTTTTGCTTCATGTTCAAAAATTTGTTCCAAATTAGCTTTTAAAGTTAAAACACCTGATTTAATATATTCATCATGCGCAATATTTACAATATCATCAGCAGAAAGTTTTGAATAATTTCTAACTCTTCTTTTTGCACGTTCGTGAGCATTTTTGATAGATTGCTTTTTATCAAGCATTTCATAGAATTCTAATTGTCTAATCAAATCTTTCAAAGTAACAACACGATTTCTATTCATTCTTACGCTTGTTCTT
>JAKSUT010000078.1 GCA_024408705.1 bacterium
TTTTCAATGATTTCTTTTAATAATTCTTTTAATTCATTGAATTTACCTGAATCAATTTTACCCTTGAAGCCATCTTTATCATATAGTCTAGGGTGACAACAAATTTGACGCAAGCGTAAAAGAGCTGAGAAAATAGACATTCTGCTTTTTTCCAAACCATTTTGTTCGATACTTTTGAATAATTCTTCTTTTGTAGAATCGAATACTTCCATATAAAAGTCTTTTTGCTCTGGTGTAAGTTCGCAGTATGCAATGTTTTCTACTTTATCTGGTAGATCTTTTGCTACGTCACGTTTCATACGACGAAGTATGAATGGATAAATTTGTAGTTTCAAACGTTTTTCAACGGTTTTATCTGCACGTTCCATAATTGGATTAACGTATCTGAAATTAAATTCAGAAATGTTAAATAAAAATCCAGGCATAAGAAAATCAAATACAGACCAAAGTTCTTCAAGTTTGTTTTCGATTGGAGTACCTGAAAGAGCCAATTTGTGTGGCGCATTAAGTGTTTTTACTGCTTGTGCTGTTTGTGATAATGCGTTTTTGATGTTTTGTGATTCATCTAAAATGATGTATCTGAAATTGATTTTTCTTAGTTTTTCAATATCTCTTCTAACAAGCGCATAACTTGTAATAACAATATCGTAATTAGGAATTTCTTTGAATAATGTTTTTCTTTCTGTTCCTGAAAGTTTTAAACATGTTAATTCAGGTGTGAATTTTTGAATTTCACTTTCCCAGTTGAAAACTACTGATGTTGGACAAATTACAAGTGTTGGCATAGCGCCATCTTCATCTTTTGCTTTTTGTAATAGAGTCAAAGCTTGAAGAGTTTTACCTAACCCCATATCATCAGCCAAAATACCGTTTAGACCATATTTGTACATAAACCATAGCCAACTGAAACCTTTGTGTTGATATTCTCTTAATTCTGCTTTTACTTCAGTTGGGAATGTAACATCTTCTGTTGTTGAGAAAGTAGACATTTGTTCCCAGAATTTTGAGAATTTTTCACTTAATACAAGTTCAACACCCAAATTTGTTAATTCGTTCAAAAGACCTGCACGATAGGTCTTTACTGTGAATTTATCTTCATCGTTTCTGTAAACGTCAAAAGAATTAAATGAACGCATCATTTGATAAATATTTTGAACGGGATATTCAACAAAACCTAAACTTCTTATTCTTGCGTATTTTTCACCGTTTTGAATTGTAGAATAAACTTCGTCAAACTTGATTTTTTCATCGCCTGCTTGACCATACAAATATAATTCAAAACCATCTGTTGTATTTTCGCTGAAATCAATTTCTGCTTTAAGTTTGAATGGTTCAGGCATTAATTTGAAGAAATTCATATCGTCTTTTTCTATAAATTTCCAACCTTCGCCTGCTTGTTGAATGTAGTAATTGTAAAAGTCAATTGCGTTTTCTTTTTCTAACGCAAGGTTGTTTGTTTGCATTGGGACAAATTTGCAAGCTAAAAGCATATTATAAGCAGCTTGTTCGTGTTGAATATTTCTTTTAACCCAGTACAAATTATCATCTTTTTTGATTGTTACATAAGGTGTTTTTTCACTTGTTTTTGAAAATGGAACTCTAACGCCATCATATTCAAATTCTAATGATGCTTTTAATGATTGGTCATAATCAATTCCTAAAGTAACAATATTCAATGGTGGACGTTGTTCTAACATTAGTTTGCTGATTTGTTCGCAAATTTCAACATCCATAACTTTTTGTAATTTTGGTAATTCTTCGTATATGAATTTGCCACCATCAGCATCTTTCAAATCCGTGAAAGATGATTTGATAAGAGCTTGTGGAATAACACTTACTGGCGCATTTGTAGGGAAAATAATGTTTTTATATCTTCCCCATTTCAATTGTCTTGAAAAATATCTGATTTCTTCAAATGGGTAACTTTCGTCTTTGTCTGGTCTTTTCCATTCAAGTGCAAGCATTATATTGCCAACATTTGAAGAATTTACTGTTAAAGTAAGTTTCCATTCTTTGTCTGAAAATTTTAATCGTTGTTTGGTTTTTTCGTCTAAAACTTCATCAGCTTTTGCAAGAAGTGAAAACATGTCGCCAAATTTTGCGATTGGAATATCGTACCAACCTGCTTTTTTATCTTGTCTTGATGTTTTTAAAAGTTGTTGAAATATAGCAAGTTCAACTTTTTGAGAAGCGTTTAAAGAAAAATTAGGGTCATTTTTTTGAGCTTCTATTAATGCTTTTAAAATGTTTTCGATTGAACGAACAACTTTTTTTGTTTCTCTTGAAATAATTAAAATTGAAAAGAAATTTGGTTTTCGTTTGTGGTTAAAATGGAAAATATAACCACCAGTTGGTTCTTCAGTTAGAGCAGTATCTTCATCTGGGAAGGAAGATTCTATTCCGTATTTTGTTTCTAAAAAATCTTCGTATGCGTGTTCGTTAATTGCTTTTATCGCAACAGCTACTGCGTGTTTACACCATTCTTCCTTTAAAGGACAATCGCATCTTGCTTCAACTGTGTTTTTCTTGAAAATTAAATCAGTTTTGTAAAAATCCTGAAAATTACCTTTTACTTTAGCTTTGTAAAAGTTCTTTTCTGGTGCACTTTCAAGAATAACTCCTTTTAGGTAGCTTTCATATCCTCTTCTGAAACTTCCTGCGGTAGCCCTATCTTTTAGGTATTTAAAATTAAATTCTTCCTTAGTACTCACTATTTTGAGTATTTCTCACTTTCTTCTTTTTCTATGCTAAATAATTCATGCCAAAGGGTAATTGTCTTTTGTGAGCTATTTATATCTCAACCTCTGACAAGCATAAATTAATCAGATTACGAGAGTTATTATTGCACAACTTAAAAAAAAATACAATAGTTTTTAATGATAAAATTTTAAATTTTTTACCATAATTCTCTATATTTTTTTCCATTGTTATAGTAATCTTCAAAAGTGACCAAATCTCTTTTTAAGTCGTATTTTTCCGGATTTAAAGCCCAAGGAGAAAAAGGTTCGCAATCTTTTATTGTGAATAACTCAATATTAGTTATAAATTTATATGTATTTTTTAATTTTGCAATGAATTCTTTTTTGTATCTTGCTTCTTTTCTGTCTTCATTTAATAGAGAACCAAAGTATAAATAAGATTTAATTTCTTTTCTTTCTAAATAATCCATGCAGTTAATGAAGTCTTCATTTGTAAAGTAAAAAGATCTATGTTCTTTTCTTAAATAATTTTGAGCAAATACTGGAGAAAGATTTAAAACACTATCATCTGACAAATTTTGTTTAACAGAATTTATCAATTCTTTAGTTGGGAGTCCTTCACATTCAAAAGTTATTTTTATTTGTTTAGGATATTTTTTTCCTAAAATTTCAAATAGTTCAATGAATTGGTCAGGTTTTTCAGGATATGGATTATAACAAAAATAAAATTCTTTAATGTCATAATTTTCTTTAAGAGTAAAAATTTCATCAGCTATAACTTTTGGTGAGCGTAATGATATAAAATCACGACCTGTTATGTGTTTCATAGCATTAATTCCGCCACCACACCAAGTACAATTAGCAGGACAGCCTCTTCCTGCGCAGCAAATAAATTTTTTGTATGGGTTTATTTTGCATTCATTATTTTCAATGCTTATACTGATGTCGGTTTGAAAATTCAATTCCCAATTTTTTAATTTTTTTATTGTATTTACAAAGCTATATGAATTTAATTCTTCTTCGTTAGAAATCCAAAAATCTTTATTTTCTACGATTTTTCCATCTTTTCTCCAAAATAAATTTGGAACATCAGAAAAATTAGTTTCATTTTCTTTTATTTTTTGAGCTAGTTTAACGGCTGGAACTTCTCCTTCACCTTTTATAATTGCATCTATATAGCTAAATTTTTCTAGAATTTCTCTAGGAAAACAAGATGCCGTAAAACCACCTAATACAATAAGAACATTTGGGTTTTCTTCTCCCAAGATTTATTATTTCAGTATTAAAACCGATTTTTTCCAATTCATTACTGATTGAAAACAAACCCATTGCTATTTTAGTTACCCAAAGAGTTACATCTTTCTTTTTTAAACTATCTACCATTGGGACATGCAATAGTAATGCATCTATGCTCATAATGTGTAACCTTTTACAATAGCCTCATAAATCATTGAAGATGCTTGTTGTATAAAGTTTTTTCCCATTGGAGAATTGTAAGGTCTGTTTGCAAGAATTACAACAATATATTTTTTACCTTCAGGTGTATAAACGATTCCAGCGTCACCAAGCATTTTTCCAATATCACCTGTTTTGTGAACAAACATAGCATCTTTTGGTAAACCTGCTTGAATAAGTCTGTTATTTTCTACGTGACTCATATAATCAATGATATATTCTCTTGAATTAATATTTAAAAATCCTGGGTTATCGATATTGTATAGCATTTTTGCTAAATCTCTAGCAGTAGTATAATTTGTTCCTGCTAAATCAGGTAACCAATTATTAACTGTTGTATGTTGAATACCCCAACTTCTCAAAGCACCATTAACATCAGGCATACCACCAATTTTTGCCATAATCATGTTTGTTGCACTGTTATCAGAAACTTGAATCATTTTTTTTGCAAGTTCATCAATAGTATAATTTGTTCCTGACATTGAATTTTTTATTGTACCTGAACCTTCAGCCTTATAATATGGAGTCAAAGTCATTTCATCATATACTGTAAGTTGATTTTCTTCTATTGATTTGAATAATTGAATTAGTACAGGTAATTTAATTATACTTGCAGCTGAATAAACTTTTGAAGCGTTTATATCTGCATATTTTCCTGAATCATAATCCCAAACATATATTGAAGGTTGAATAGTTTTGTAATTATTCATCAATGCTTTAAGATTATTTTCAAGACCTGTCATTCTTTCTGTTGTATAAAGGTTAGCCATTAAAGGTTTTTTAGTTCTTGCAGCTCTTAAAACATTTACATTCAAAACATTATCATTGTTCAAATATTTTGCAGTAGGGAATAATAAATCTTGACAATCAACTGCTACTGCTTTATTAGGTTTTCCAATAAATAAAGGAGCAACAATATCATTCAAAACCAATGGCATTACGCCATATCCTACACAAGCTAAAATCCCAAAAGAAATAGCTTTTGCAAAAATATTTGTTTTTTTGCGTTTTACATATCTTTTTGGACGTTGTGGCGCAATAGGTGAAGTTCTAGGTTTTACAACGTATGGAAGTTGTCGTTGTGTTCCATAAAACTCATCGTAATCATAGCGATAATTTCTTGCTAATTCTCCCATTAAGCCCCCAAATGATTAAGTATATTAATTATACTTGTTTGAGGTGGTTTATTGAATAGTCCAAATGGTGTAAATATTTGCCTTTAATTTAATTTATAAGCCAAAAGTAACCCTGCTGGTAAATCTAAAATTTCAACTTGATAATTTTTGTCAGCTTTTATTGTATCGACAAATTCTTTTACTTTTTCTGCGTGAGATGTAATGTTGTCAGCAGCGATAATTGCACCTTTTTTTAATTTTTTATCAAGTATTTTGAAATATTCGATATATTCTCTTTTGTTTGCATCGATAAATGCAAAATCATATTCTCCGTCAAGAGTTTTTAAAACATCACAAGCCGAACCTTGTTTGATTGTGATAATATCGTCTAAATCAAAATCTTTAAAGTTTTTTTCGGCAAGTACAATTCTTTTTTCGTAATATTCGATTGTTGTAAGATGTCCACCATTTTCTTTTAATGCTTTTGAAAGCCAAAGTCCTGAATATCCGTTTGAAGTGCCGACTTCAACTCCTGATTTAAGTTTTGTGGCTTTGATTAGCATGTTTAAGAAATTTGCAGTTGAACGTGCTATATTCCAAAAGTCGTGTTGTGTTTCCTCTAAGCCTTTAAGTATTGTTTCTTCTTGTTCTGTCCACATTTTTTATGCCTTATTTTGAATTTGTTTTTTTGATTGTTTTTAATACTTCTATAAATGATACAGGTATTTCTAGTGTATTTGTTTTTATAAGAGTATTTTTATCCAAGTCGATTACACAATATTTGTTAGTTTTTGTGTCTGTAACAATAGCTAAATTTGTGTTTTTGATTTGGTAAATTTTTGTTGAAAAACCACCTGTGTTCAAGTTTATTGTTTTAACAAGTTCGTCTGTTTTTGTGTTTAAGACTTGAACTGCTGTTTCTCCAGCTGAAAGTATAAATAATTTATCTTTGTATGCAAGCATATCGACAGGTTTTGAGTCAAGTGGAATTTCTGAAATTAAACTTGTTGTCGCTAAATCGATAATTGCTAATCTGTTTTTTATTCTGCTGATTACATAAATTTTTCCTTGTGAATAACAAATTTTTGTAATACTTGGGAATGAGCCGATGTTTTTTGTTGTGTAATCAGTTGGAATATCAACAGTCCAAAGATCGTTTGTCTTTTTGTCTGTGTAGAATAAAATGTTGCCTTCGCCTAACGCAAGTTTTTGGCACATACCTTTTATTTTTATTTTTTGTTTAAGTTTCATTGAATTTAAATCCATAACATAAATCAATGAATTTGAGCCGCTTGTTATGTATGCAAGGTTTCTAGCTTTATCAATAACGATTTCTTCAGCCGGTGTAGTTAAATCAATTTGTTTGATTATTCTTTCATCAGCAAGTGAAATTACGTTTACAAAAGTTTTTCCAAATGTTGTTACAAGTAAGAATTTTTCATCTGGAGTGGCTTTCATGTCATAAATAAGACCTTTTTGTGCAAGTGCATATTCAGGTGTTGAACTTTCCCCTTTTACAACTTGAATGTTTTTAGAATAGCAAGTTGCGATATATATTGTTTTATCTTTTAGTTGGTTTATTGTTTGAACTTGGTTTTTGCTTAAACTTGTTGCTTTTTGAACTCTTTTAACGCTTGGTTCTGCTTTAACTTTTAAGCCAGCATCGTTTGCTGTTGGAATTTGAAGGTTTCCGATTATGCCTTTTACGTTATCTGGAATTATTAAACCTGTTGGAACAAGTATGTCTTGAGGTAATAACCCTGTTTTGATTTCGATAGGCGGTTCTTTTATATATAAAATTGTTTTTCTTCCTTTTGAATCGGTAAGAACTTTTAATAAAACAAAATCGTTGTTTAAAATAATTACGTTAGGTTTTGATGATGGTTTTTGACCTGATGGCATGGTTGCTTTTACAGAAAGTGTATCAAATTTTTTGATAAGTGCAGGATATAAAGGCAAATATAAAGTTCCGTCAGGGTAAGATAACAAGCCATCAAATCTGAATGTTGCACCTGGCATTTCTTTTTTAACAAAGTTTTTTACGTTGTCTGGTATTTTTGCTGCAAATGCGTCTGTTGTTGCTGTAAATAAAACTACAACTGCTATAAAAAATCTTATAATTATTTTCATCTAAATATCCCCTATCAAAAAATAATGGAAAAAACCATATCCTCTTTAATATTATATCAAAAACAGTTAACAATATTATTATTTTAATTAATTGTAACAGGAGTTAAAAATATTGTATTTGTTGGGTTGTAGGCTTTTTTAAAATTTACCGTTACAATTCTTAAAAATATAAGAACAAAAGATTGACTTCATTTTTTTTATGTGACATAATATGAGTACAGATTTAAGTGTAGTCGAAACACTAAATAGCAAATAAT
>JAKSUT010000079.1 GCA_024408705.1 bacterium
CTTTTAAATTATTTAAAATGTTGATATAGTTATGTTTTAGATTGATAAAATAATTTTATTTTTGATTTTTTATTGGTTTTTGGGTTTAAAAAATTATTTTTTAAAAGTTTCATATAAAGAATTCATTATTAATTCTTCATCAATTTCATCTTTATACATAGAATTTTCTACCATATCATTGATAATAGATTTGCAGAAATTTTTAATTCTTTCATAATGTTTTGGATTATCTTTTTCGCCTTCTTTTAATTTAATTAATGAGAATAATAAATCTTCTTGCATATCCATATTATCTATAAAATTTTGTGACAAAGATTCATTTGTTCTTTTTAATTTTTTAAGAACATAAGCAAGACGATATTGAACGTCAACTCTTGCCACAAGTTCATCTGCTTTAATTGGTTTGGTAATATAATCAACTGCACCCAGACTCAAACCGCCTGCAATATATTCTGTTTGTTTCAATGCACTTACAAAAATTATCGGAATATTTTGAAGTTCAGGATCTTTTTTTAATTGTTTACATATTTGAAATCCGTTAACCTCAGGCATATTGATATCAAGCAACAAAACATCAGGTTTTGCTTCTTTTATAACATCATAAGCAAATTTAGGATTAATTACAGAATCAGTTTTGTAGCCGGCTTTAGTTAAAACTAAATCCATAATTTTTAAATTTGTTTCGTTATCATCAATTATCATTACCTTTTTCATGATACACTCCTTATTTTTTCTGATTTATATTTTAATACAAAATTAAAAAAAAATTTTGACAGTCTAATTCTATTGCGACATAATAGTCATAGTTGAGGTGTTTAATGAAAAAGAAATTATTTGTTATTTTATTAATTATTGCTTTTGCGTATTTGCTAGCAATGATTTTTTATATGTTTAATGTTACGAAGAATTATACAAAATTAAAAGATAAGGTTATTGAAAACAATGTAAGTCTTCAAATGGAAAAAATGAATAAAAATATTGCATTTATAGAAGATAAATGTGGTGATGTTTCGGCGGTAGGAGCAACTGCATATTCATACAAAAATTCAGCATTACCAAGAGAATTTTTGAAAGCGACACTTGGAAAACTTAAACCTGGTGTAGGAATGGGGTTATATTATGAACCTTATGTTTTCGATAAAAATAGAGAACGTTTTGGATATTTTGCATATAACAAAAATGGAACAATCATAGAAGGTGATAGCACAAATACTACTAGAAAATATGATTACTTAAATGAGTTTTGGTATAAATATGCAAAAAATGAATTTGAAAAAGGTAAAAATGAGGTATGGACTCCCGTTTATGAAGATACTTTTAATAATGAAAAATATTGGGTAATTGCATTCACAAGTGCGTCAAGAGATAATTCCGGTAAACTTATTGGAATGTCAGGTGTAGAATGGTATTTGGGCGAAATTTTGGGAACTTTGGATAATTTAAAGCCGACTCCAAATTCTGAAGTTATATTGGGTTCACCTAAATACGATTATGTTATTACTAATTTTGCAGATAAGAAAGATTCAAAAGTCCAAAAATGGTCTGAAGTAGTATCTTCTAAAAAATTAGTTCCACCAAAAAATGTGATATCTATAGCTAAAAAAGTTAAAATTAATGGGAAAGAGTATATTTCATTTGCAACAACGTTTAATAATGATTTGTCTTTAGTTGTACGTGTTCCAAGAGATGAAATATATGCCGCTATTGAAAGAAATAATTTTATAATTTCTATGCTATTTATAATTTTGACTATTTTGGGAACAGTGTTGACGTGGTTATTTGTTTCAAAACAATTTATAAAACCTTTATTAATATTGAATAAAAAATCTCAATTAATCGGTCAAGGAAATTTGAATGAAAAAATTAATATAAAAAACAAGGATGAAATAGGAGAACTTGCTAATTCATTTAATTCTATGACAGATAACTTAAAAGATTATATAAAGAAAAGTGCTGCAAAAAGTTTGTTTATGGCAAATATGAGCCATGAAATTAGAACTCCAATGAATGGCGTAATGGGTTTTGTACAACTTTTAGCGGGAACAAAATTAAATAAAGAACAACAGGATTATGTAAATGAAATACAAAATTCTTCAGAAATTCTTTTGAGCATATTAAATGACATTTTAGATTTATCAAAAGCTGAAGCAGGTAAGATGGTTCTTGAAAATATTGATTTTGATTTACCAGAAACTATAAAAAATGTTTCAACTTTAGCTTCTGCAAACGCTCGTAAAAAAGGTTTAAATATTGTTGTAGATGTCGATTCTAAAATTCCTGCAGTTTTGATTGGTGATTCTTCAAAATTAAAACAAGTTTTAAATAATTTAGTTAATAATGCTATCAAATTTACTCCAGAAGGCAATATTACTATAAAAGTAAAACAGTTAAACAAAAAAGATGATAAAGTAAGATTGCAATTTATAGTGCAAGATACAGGTATCGGTATTTCAAAAGAAAATTTATCAAAAGTATTTGAATCTTTTACTCAAGCTGATTCTTCAACAACAAGAAAATTCGGCGGAACAGGTTTGGGGTTAACTATTTGTAAAAGTATAGTAGAACTAATGGGAGGAGAAATAAAAGTTGAATCTAAATTGAATAAAGGTTCAACATTTAAGTTTGATATTGAGTTTGAAATTAGCGATAAGAAAGAATTAAAGAAAGAAACAACAGATTTTAAAATTTCCAAAGATTTATTTGAAAATTCAAATTTAAAAATACTTTTAGCAGAAGATAATTTGATTAACCAAAAACTTATTTCAACAATGTTTGAAAAAATTGGTATAGAGTGTGATATTGCAAGTAATGGCGAAGAAGCAGCCAATAAAGCCGCTGAGGGTAATTACGATATTATATTTATGGATTGTCAAATGCCTGTTTTAGATGGCTATAAAGCTTCTCAAATAATTAAATCAAATCCTAAATCACAAAATGTTCCAATAATTGCCTTAACTGCAAGTATTTTGGAAACAGATATATCAAAATGTTATGACGCAGGCATGAATGATTATTTGCCAAAACCTATGAAATATGTTGATTTGGTAAAAAAAATCAATGAACATACAAATAATAAAGCAGTTATACAAACAACAAGTGAAAATGATTCTTCAAATGTTAATATCGATTTTGATATGGAAACAGTAATTGCAAGAATGGAAAAAGATTTGGGTTTTGATAGAGAAACGATAAATGAACTATTAAATGACTTTTTTAAGCAATTAAAAAATAATCTTCAAGAATTACAAGTTGCGGTTAAAAATAATGATTTCCAAAAAATTTATCAATTAGGACATTCTCTAAAAGGCGCATCTGGAAGTTTATGCATTGATAAACTAGAAGAATTATTTGAACAAATTGAAAATATGGGAAGATCTCAAAATCTCAATGATATAGATTCTATATTGTCAGAATTGTTTTCAGTGAGTGATAAATATTTATAATGCTACGATAATTAAATTTAAAATGTTTTAATGCGTTTTTGCTTGGCGTAATTTTGAAGAAATTCCAAAAACTGCAAAAACAGAAGTTGATAAATTATTATCAAAATTTTGGAATGGTGATTTTTAAATTTAGGTAAGTATATTATTATTTTTTTTCTAGTATTTTACTTTTAAAATTTTTTTGAAAATCGCTAAAAATAAAATCAAGATATTATTGCTTTTGAGATAGTAAATATTAAGTTTTGTAAAGCTCGTTATGCTAAATGTATTCTTTGAGGAATGTTGTATTTGTAAGTGCTATTGAATTAAAAAGGAGAATTAATTATGACTAACGTAAATGCAATATTAGATTTAGTAAAAACATCACAAGTTCAAAATTTATCATTAGTAAATCAAATGCCACATGTAAAACAAGAAAGCGTTTCAACTTATTTGCCTCAAAAAAATGAAAATCAAATGAACGTTCGTGAAATGGCTGCTTTGTTATCAAATACTAATGAAATTAGTCCAAAAACAAGAAGAAAAGTTAATAATCTTCTTACTTTTATGACAATTCATTTAAAAAATGGTGTTCAAGATGAAGATGGCGCAATTGCTAGTGTAATAAAAGATTTTGCAACAAGAAAACTTGATGTTGCTACAGTAGAAAAAGCTAAAAATGGAATTGATGTTCCTGTTAAAGGTAAAAATGGCAGAGTATATAAAGTTCATGTACAACTTTGTGGTGGTTTTATATGTATTAAAGTTCCTGCTCCACAAAAACCAGGAACTTACTATTATGAATCACCTCTAAAAATTTCTTTAGAAAATGCAAAAGCTCTTCCTATTGTATATGAAGAAACTCACTAAGAAATAATAGAAATAAGAAATTAAATAAGAAAAAGCCACAAGCAAAATTCGTTTGTGGCTTTTTTGTTATATAAATTTTTTAGTGTTTATAATATTTTTTAATTAATTTTAATTGCGATGCAGAGCAGTATGTGTCTTGTCCAAGGTTTGCACGTTCAAAACAAATTTCTGTTACTCCTTTTTTCTTCAAAATTTCTGGAAGATAATCTTGTGAATATACAGGCTCTACAATTCCATCAACTCTTCTCAAGTCTTGAAGTTGTTTGATTGTATAACTTTCTTTTTCGTCAAAATTTAGTCTTGGAGCTTCTGCTTCTTCAAGCATTTTATAAAAATGTTTTATATCTTTTGTTTTTAATCCTTTTTCGCAATAAAAACTATAATATCCACTTTCTGCGGCAAAAGTTACAACATAAAATTTGTTTCTTTTTCCTCTTACACTAAATGCGATACCTTTTTGTATGTAAATTGTTTTGTTTACAGGATAAGAGGTGTAAACTCCTGAAATATCTATAATCCCATTTTCGTCAGGTTTTCCATTTGCATTTTGTGCTTTTCTAACTGTTACAGTTCTTTTTTTATCAAGTGGAAACTTAATTTCAATCATATCTTTCATCGCACGAACGGTATAATTTTCCACTCTTATAGGAAAATTAAAACCTGCTTTTTTAGCTCCACAACTGATGTTGTCATTGCAATCAATCCAAGGATTTGGCATTGCAAGAGTTTTTAGATTTGCAAAAGTAAAACAAATTAGAATTATGAGAAATATATATTTTTTCATTGATACCTCTTTAAATTGATTTTAGCATAATTGTAGAAGATATAAACTAGGCAATAAAAAAGACTTCACAAAAGTGAAGTCTTTTTTTAAATGGTCGGGATGACACGATTTGAACGTGCGACCCCCTCGTCCCAAGCGAGGTGCTCTACCAAACTGAGCCACATCCCGACAGATGTCTTAATCTTTTATTTCAGTTCGGCTTAAGTTCATTTTATTATCAACAAAATTGATTGTCAATAACCAGCTTTAAATTTTTGTTATAAATTAACCTTTTTGATGTGTTACACCAGTTTTTATCATTGCTAATTTATATTTATCAGCTTCTTTTATTATTTCTTTATCGTTGTTGTGTCCTGCAGGTTGAATAACTAGTGCTATACGACCTTGAACGATGTCTTGAATATTTAGTTTTGATTGTAGTGGCAAGTCGCATGCTATAACTGAATCTTTTGAATTTTCGCAAGATTTGTTTAGTGCATGTTCGATTGCGAATAACATGTCGTTTTGTCCTTGTACTATTGCAGATGTTTTAAAATCTTTTGCAACAACGATTGCGTGAGATTTAGCATGTTTTGCGATTTTCCAAGCAAAAACCGCATCTTCAATTTGTTCAGGTGTCGGTTTTGTTTTGGTTAAAATCTTGAAATTATTTTTTGATAATTCTTGTGTATCTTTTTCTTGAACTAAAATTCCAAATGGAGTAACTTTTATGTCGTCATTTTTTAGGTTTTTATATTCTTCTAATTTTGTATTTAATTTTACTAATTTTGAAGTTTTTTTCAATAAGTCAATTGCAAGTTCATCAAAATTTGGCGCAACTACAACTTCAGGAGCGATAGTTGCGATTTTTTCTGCTGTGTTTTTTGTGATAGTGTTTGATGTTGCAACGACTGAGCCAAGTGCGTTTATTGGGTCACAATCAAGTGCTTTTTCAAATGCTTCTTCAATATCTTTTCCAAGAGCAACACCTGTTGGAGCTTGCATTTTTACAATTGAGCATGCAGGAACATCAAAAAATTCTGCAACTATATCAACTGCCATTGTTACATTTAAAATATCGTTGTATGATAAATCAACTCCGAAAATATCGTAACCAACTTGAAATTCTGCATTGTATAATGTCGCTGATTGATGGATATTTTCGCCACATACTAAATTTTTATTTTTTTCAAAACCGTATTCTTTCATAGATTATTTACCTTCTTAATTTGTTTCCCATTACAATTTATCATAAATATTAAAAAAATGTTTGAAAAAATACTTGTTTATGCGAAAATTGTATTAGCTTAAGTAAATAGCATAAGTAGACACATTAAATAATAAAGGAAAAAGAAAAATGGGAAGAAAAACACCACTAGAGAAAATCAGAAACTTTGGTATTGCTGCTCACATTGATGCAGGTAAAACCACTACAACAGAACGTATTTTGTTCTATACTGGTAAAACTCATAAAATCGGTGAAACTCACGATGGTGCAGCAGTAACTGACTTTATGGAACAAGAAAAAGAAAGAGGTATTACAATTCAATCAGCTGCTGTAACTGCTGAATGGAAAGGACACCAAGTAAACATTATCGATACCCCAGGCCACGTTGACTTTACTGTTGAAGTTGAACGTTCTTTGCGTGTATTAGATAGTGTTGTTGCTGTATTTTGTGCAGTTGGTGGTGTTCAATCTCAATCTGAAACAGTTTGGAGACAAGCTAACAGATATGAAGTACCTCGTATGGTATTCGTAAACAAAATGGATAGAACTGGTGCAGATTTCTACAGAGTTGTTGAACAAATCAAAACTCGTTTAGGTGGAAACGCTGTTCCTATCCAACTTCCAATCGGTGCTGAAGATAAATTTACAGGTTTGATTGACTTGATGACAATGAAAGCTGAAATTTATACTAATGACTTAGGTACAGATATTAAAGAAGAAGAAATTCCTGCTGATATGTTAGAAAAAGCAAAAGCATACAGAGCAGAAATGATTGAAAAAATCTCTGAACATGATGATGATTTAATGTTGAAATTCTTAGAAGGTGAAGAACCAACTATCGATGAATTGAAAGCAACATTAAGAAAAGCTGTTTGCACAAACAAAATCGTTCCTGTAACTTGTGGTACAGCTTTCAAAAACAAAGGTGTTCAACTTCTATTAAACGCAGTTGTTGATTATATGCCATCACCATTAGATGTAAAAGCTATCGAAGGTGAATTAGAAGATGGTTCAGTTGTTGAAAGACATTCTTCAGATGATGAACCATTCTCAGCTCTAGCATTCAAAGTTATGACAGACCCATTCGTTGGTCGTTTGACTTTCTTAAGAGTTTACTCTGGTAAATTAACATCTGGTTCTTACGTTCTAAACGCAACAAATGGTAAAAAAGAACGTATTTCAAGATTAGTTCAAATGTACGCTGATCAAAGAAACGAAATTCAAGAAGTTTTCGCAGGCGACATTTGCGCAGCAGTTGGTTTGAAAGATACAACAACAGGTGATACATTGTGTGATGAAAAAGCTCCAATTATCCTTGAAAAAATGGAATTCCCAGAACCAGTTATTTCTGTTGCTAT
>JAKSUT010000008.1 GCA_024408705.1 bacterium
TTGGTGTTATAGTGCCGTCGCCATTGATGTTTAATGTGCCTGCGTTATAAATACCATCAATATCATATTTGTTATTAACTGTGTCATCTTCACCACCGACAAAAGTAATACTTCTACCTGCATCAGCAAGCAAGTTTACAGTACCTGAGATTGTGTTATAAATTGCACCACCAAGACCTGATGAATAAGTTACATAGTTTCCATCAAATTTTACATCTTTTCCATTTTGTGCATGGATTGTGATAGAGCCAGTGTCAGTGTTCCAAATAGCGCCACCATCCTTATTCGAATAATTTTTACTGAAATTACTTGTTATGTTTTCAAATTTTCCTGAAGAAATATTGCAGATTGCACCACCACCATAAGTATTTGTAGAGGCATAATTACTGTCAAAATCACCTGTAATATTTTTTATTGTACCTACGTTATAAATCGCACCACCTGATATTTTTGCATGGTTGCTTTCAAAATCACTTGTGATATTAGAAATTGTACCTAAGTTATAAATCGTACCACCATCATTTGTGGTAGCTTCATTACCATAAAACTTTCCACCTATGATATCTAGTGATCCTGTTGAATTATTATAAATCGCACCACCATAGGCTGCTTGACCGTAACTAACCAGTGAATTGTTAAGATTTACTGTTCCTGAATTATTGATAGCAGAACCATTACCGCCACTTATAGCACCAAAATTATAAAATCCTTCATTATTTACAGTAAGAGTTTGACCATTACCTACAATTACTCCTGAATATTTTGTACCCACAGCGTTTTCTGCTTCAATAACATGCCCGTTTCCATTGATTGTTAAATTTCTTGGTGTATCGCCGTAATCTTTCAAAGTGCCTAAATTTGCACTTAATAATAAATTACCATTACCCTCTATATTATATTTAGAAATTTCTATTGATTTATCATAGAATTTTGCAGTTGCTTGAATTACCGCTGGCAAAGACATATTCGCACTGCTTGGAGTTTCTTTTATAACATTTAAAACACCCTTGTTTGTTGTGTCTTGCTTGAATAAAATTGCATAAGTATCATCTTCTGTTGTTCCTGCATGTACTTCTGCATAATCTTTTATTTTTAATCCGCTCAAATTAGTTGAACCTGAAGCAGAGAAAAGTTCTATTTTTGCACCGTCAGCAATAGTTTTGTAATCATTTAAGAAATTTACTGAACTGATAGTTAAACCGGCTCCAACATCAACAGTTCCGTTGTTAATAACAAATTTATCGCTGTTGAAATAGTCGCCAGTTTTATTTTGCAAATCAACATCTATGATTAATTTTGCAGTATCTGCAATGCTTAAAGTTTTTACATTGATTGTGTTTAAGTTGTTTTGAGCTAAATCAAATGTATCTGCATTAATGTCTAAAACATTCTGTGTAATATCACCTTTGGCAGTCAAAGTACCACCGTAAACTGTTGTTTTACCTGTACCATCTAGTTTGTAAAGATTAACAGTACCTGTGGTTGTAGTAGTATCGTCGCCGTTGATGTTTAATGTTCCTGCGTTATAAATACCATCTATGTCGTATTTTCCTGTTGTATCAGCACCACCGACAAAAGTAATGCTTTTTCCTTCATTAGCAAGTAAGTTTATTGTGCCAGTATTTGTGTTATAAATAGCACCACCATTACTACCATTTGTATTAGAAGTTACATAGTTGTTTTCAAATTTAATATCTTTATCGTCTTTTGTCTTGATCGTGATTTTACCACCATTGTTATAAATCGCACCACCAAAAACAGCGCCACCGCTAACATAGTTATTGATAAAATCGCCTGTAATATTTTCTATTTTTCCACTTGAAAAATTATAAATCGCACCACCATGGGCTATACGTACGCTAGTACCAAATTCCTTAGCATTAGCATAGTTACCTATAAAATCACCTGTGAGGTTAGAGATTGTAGTAATATTATAAATTGCACCACCTTTGGCTGCTGCATCTTTAGTGGCATTAGCATAGTTACCAATAAAACTACCTTTAATATTTTCGATTTTACCACTAGTGGTATAAATCGCACCACCAAATGCATAACTTCCACTAACATAGTTGCCTTCGAAATTGCCAGTGATGTTCTTTATTGTACCAGTATTGTTATAAATTGCACCACCAGAGGTATTAGTATAGTTGTTGATAAAATCGCCAGTGATGTTATCTATTTTTGCAGATGATTCATTATAAATCGCACCACCACGATTTTTAGCATGGTTACCAGTAAAATCACCGATTATATTTTCTATTGCTATTGCACCACCATTAAAAATAGCACCACCATTATAGCCAGAATCATTAGAATCATTAGAACCATCAACATAGTTATTGATGAAATTTCCTTTAATGTTCTTTATTGTGCCACCTTCTTTATAAATCGCACCACCTTTGGCAGCTATATCATCACCACTAGCATAGTTGTTGATAAAATCACCTGTGATGTTAGTTATTGTAGAATATGACAAATTAGCTATTGCACCACCACCAGACTTAGCATGATTACCAATAAAATCACCTGTGATGTTATTTATTGCAGCAGGATAGTCATTAACACCCTTACTATAAATAGCACCACCAAAATGAAGGGTATTATTAGAAGCATCAACATAGTTGTCGATAAAATCGCCTGTGATGTTATTGATTGTACTAGTAACATTATAAATCGCTCCACCTTGAGCCCCACTTGCGGCACCATCAGCATAGTTACCGATAAAATCGCCTGTGATATTTTCAATTTTAGTAAATGTAGTGTTACTTATCGCACCACCATGAGCATTGAAAGAACCTTTAACATAGTTTCCGATAAAATCACCTGTAATGTTAGTTATCACATCGGTATCTTTACTACGAGCGCCTATGTTACTTATCGCACCACCAAAGGCACTATTTTCGCCACCATCAGCAAAGTTACCTATAAAATCGCCTGTGATGTTAGAAATTGTTCCTTGATCATTATAAATCGCACCACCAAGGGCATTTTTCTCTGCATCTGTACCATTATAATTAGCATGATTACCAATAAAATCACCTATAATACTGTTTATAGTAGCATTACCTGTGAGAGATTTGTTATAAATCGCACCACCAAAGATATGAGCATTACCACTCATTTCTACATAGTTTTTTACAAAATCAGCATAAATATTGTGGTTGTATGTACCTGGATTCGTAATCGCCCCACCGTTTGCACCAGTGCTGGAGATAGTTCTTTAAATAAGACAGGGCTATCTACTGTGCCTATATCTTCAGTTTTTGATGATAATTCAGTTATTTGAGCTTGAGAGTCGCGAGTATCAGAAGTCAAATGAGCATAATAAGTATCATTGCTATTTGTACCTAAGTTTTTGATTACAAAAGAACCTACAGAATCGCCTGAAGTTGTATTAATAGTATATCTTGTCTTGTTTGTTGTAGGATCTATCTTGTAATAATTTGTCGTTGTACCATCTGTTTTTGCAAAATTGTAATTAGAAGAAGTTCCGTTAGTTATTTTATAAGCACTTGTAGGAAGTTTTGAAGAATCGTAAGAATATGCTTTAGTAGATGGTTCTATGATAAATACTGCTGACGAAGAATCAGTTTCTATTAGTGCCACAGAACCTGTATTTATAAGATTTTGCAAATCTTTTAAATTTACATTAGAAGGGTATGGACTTGTAGAATAATATGTTACTCCGTCTATTTTGATTGTTACATGCTCTCCGCTAGGTTCTTCTGTCGTCAATTTGACAGGAAATTCAATAGTATTAATGATTGTTTTTGATGTTTCTTTTACTCTATAAAGTGTTCCATTTTCTGCAAACGCTGGAGTTGATAATGCTCCTAATAATAATGCGGAAATTAACAATTTATTTTTCATTTTAAATCTTTCCTACTTAACTTACAAATCCTACGATTAATAATATCAAAGTCAGAATATTAAGACAATATATAACAATAAATTAGCATCTTTGAAATTATAAAAATATATAAAATTTTTGTTACATAAAGATTAAAATTATCAATTTTTATTAGCAAAATTTGTTTATAAACATGTAAGCAAGGTGTGTGTTATTTATGGAAATTAATTCTTCTCTTTATCAAAATAGTTCTGCAACAAGCATTAACAAAAAAAATACAAATTTTGGTGCAACAAAATTGTATAATGTTAATCTTAAAAAAATGATCAACGGCAACATGGATAAATTTATCCCTGCCGAAATTATAAAACTTGACCCAAATGATGCAGCAGACAAATCACAAATAAGTAAACTTTTTGGACCTTGGAGCAGAACAGAATACGGTGAAGATTCATTCGCAAACTTTATGCATAATATCGAAGGCAACTATTTCGTAACTGCAATAAAAGATAAAGCTCAAGAACTTAGCAAAAAAATCACTTGCTTTATTCAAACAACAGATGCAAAAAATGCACCAAACAAAACCAATTATGAAATTGTATATCTTCAAGCTGCACCAGACCTTAAAAAAGCATCTGAAGCAATTAAAGGTTCAGGCGAACTTTCTATGTATAATGCAGTAAAAGAAGCTAAAGAAAATGGTTTCAAAAAAGTTCACGTACTTTCAACTAATAATCCTTTCTATGAACATTTAGGTTTTGATAAAAAATTAGAAATTCCGATAGAAGACAAAGAAGGCGGAGTTTTTGAATTACCGGCACAAAAATTTGACGAATTTTTAAACAAAATTGCAAAAAAATATAACCTTAAATAAAATATTAATCTAAAACAAAATTTTAATTCGTGCTAAAATCAGAATATGGAAAGAGCAGATTTACATATTCATAGCAAATTTTCTGATGGTAGCGAAACTGTTGAAGAAGTAATTAATTCGGTTAAAAATGCCGGCTTAAAAACTTTTTCTCTAACAGATCACGACACAATTAACGGAATTGAAAAAATAAAAAAATTAGTTCCTGAAAATGTGAATTTTATCATCGGGGTAGAATTCACTTGTGAAACAACAGGTTGCAAATGCCATATTCTTGGCTACAACTACGACATCACAAACAAAAAAATCAACGCTCTAATCGAACAAAGTAAAAAACTTAGAAGAATAAAACTTGAAACAAGAATAAAATATCTTGCAGATGTTTGGGATATTCATCTTAACCAAGAAGAACTTGATTGGCTATATTCAAGACAAAGCGTAGTAAAAACTCATATCGCAAACGTTTTGGTTAATAGAAATTTGGAAAAAGACCCTGTTTCTGCAATGAAGAAATATCTTGAAGGATGCGAAATTCCAAAAACAAAACTTGATGCAGGAGAAGCAATTGAAGCCATTAAAGATGCAGGCGGAATTTCTATTTGGGCTCACCCTCTAGGTGGCGAAGGCGAAGACCATATTTCAGAAGAAGAATTTTTAGTTCAACTTAAAATAATGAAAAAACTTGGAATAAGAGGTTTGGAATGTTACTATTCAAGATATTCAATGGAAGAAAGCGAACTGCTATGAAAACACGCAAAAGCAAACAATTTGTTAATTAGCGGTGGTAGTGATTATCACGGAACAAACAAAACCGTAAAAATAGGCGCTTTGAACTGCGAAAACATAGATATTTCACAAGATAAAATAACTGTCCTAAAAGAACTCAATATTTTATAGAATAATAAAGAATTAAAAAGGGCGATTTGAAAATTTCAAATCGCCCTTTTTATATTTATAATCTGACAAACTATTATTTAATAATAGCTTTTAAGTGTTCTAGCAATTCACCAAGTACACCTGATTCTTCTTGAACACTATTTGATTCAGAAGCAGTTTCTGTTGCTGTATCAGCATTCTTTTGAATAACTGTTTCAATTTCAGCAACTGCTTTATAAATTTGTTGAACACCAATTTCTTGTTCTTTTGAAGAAACTGCAATTTCTTGCATAATTTCATCAACTTTTTGAGTTTGAGTACTGATTTCTTTGATTGACTCATAAACTTCTTGAGCAATCGCATTTGAACTATTACACAACTCAATGTTGTTTTGAATTAATGCAGTAGTTTCATTTGAAGAAGCAGTACTTCTTTGAGCCAGATTTCTAACTTCTTCCGCAACAACTGCGAAACCTTTACCAGCTTCACCAGCTCTTGCTGCTTCAACTGCTGCGTTCAATGCAAGAATATTAGTTTGGAATGCAATTTCATCAATTACTTTGATAATTTTTGAAATTTCTTGGCTTGAAGAGTCGATTTTCTTCATTGCTTCCATCAACACTTGCATTTTTTTTTATCTATCAGAAGCAAATTGTTGACTTTCTTTTGAAAGTTTTGCTGCAAAACCTGAGTTTTCAGAGTTTCTATCAATCATTGAAGAAGTTTCTCTGATACTAGCAGAAATTTGTTGAACTGATGCTGCTTGTTGTCCGCTACCTGCGGCCAATGATTCACTTGTCCTATTCAATTCTTGAGAAGAACATAATACTCTTTCTGAAGAATTTTTGATATTGTTATAAATTTGTTCTAATTGACCAACAACTCTATCTGTAAATAAGAATTTTGTTCCAACAATAATCAATATTAACAAGATTACGTTTACTGCTAAAATAATTACAACTGTTTGATTTACTATTTCATCAACTTCTGTTAGATATACACCAGTCGCAATTACCCAATTCCAATCTTTGTATGCTCTTGCAGTTGAAATCTTATTTACGATAACACCATCTTTTGGTCCACCTTTTACTTTTCTTACAACTTTGTAAGCATAAAATTCACCACTTCCAGATTTTGCCATATTGGTAATATCTTGATAGAAATATTTACCATCAGGACCTTGAGTTTTTGTACAATCTGAATGAGGTGGTCTTTTTGGGTTATAAACCATTACATTGTTATAATCGTTAATCCAAACATAGTTTTTACCATTTTCATAACTGTAAAGCTCAATCATTTTTTCTGCTTCTGCTTTTGCTTGAGCAACAGTCATTTCGCCTGATTTGGCTTTTTTACCATAATAATCAACCATATTGTAAGCTGTTTCAGAAATTTCTCTAATTTTAACTTTTGCTGATTCTGTTACACCTTTTTTGATTTGCATAATACTTACAATAGATGTAGCAACTACAATAAGCATTGATAACACGATAACCAATAAGGTAATCTTTCCTCTAAACGTCATCTTTTTAAACATAATATCTCCCGAATTACTTCCTTGCGTCATTCAATGATAACCCTTTTTTTACCCCATGTCAATAATATTAACAAACTATATTTTTTAAGTAATGTTAACATTTAAAAAAACATGTAACAATTTTCATTTTTAGGAGTTTTATAACTATTGAAAAAGGGGTACAACATGGAAAAATTCCTAACAAATATGTTCACAAAACTAGGCGAAAACAACAAAGCCCTTTACTCTGTACTTGCAATTGCAGCTTGTAAAGGTATCTTTCGTCCAATGTTCACAATGATGGACAAAAAAACAGATCCTCAAACAAAAAAATACACAGCAATCAGAGAAGGTTTAACAGAAGTTATAGCC
This sequence comes from bacterium, assembly GCA_024408705.1. Lineage (GTDB taxonomy): Bacteria > Cyanobacteriota > Vampirovibrionia > Gastranaerophilales > Gastranaerophilaceae > JAKSUT01. The sequence continues at coordinate 7,486 of JAKSUT010000008.1, forward strand.
GCGGGCGTATATATTGGGGTTGATAAATTATCAGAACTTGCAGCATCTCCAATTGCAAAAAAAGCAGGTAAAGATTTGGGACAAGTAAAAAGTTCTTTAGGATTTTTAGGGGTATGTGCTTCTGCTGCATTTATCATTCCAGCAACTTGCAACTTAACTTTAAAACCAATTATGAATTCATTAGAAAAAAAGAACAATAAGAAAACATTAAATACATATCCAAACACAACAATGACACATTCAACAGGAATGAGGGTTTAATATGGTACAAGGACTAGGAAATTTTTTAACAAACCCAACATTATTAAGCGTTGCCCAAAATACAAAAGCTTCTGTTGGTATTGAAACTGGTTTAAAAGCAGCAGGCAGACCTACATTTATTATGCTTGATAAAAACATTGATAAAGAAACAAAAAAATTCGCAGCTATCAAAGAATTTTTATATCAAGGAACTTGTTTGGCAATTTATTTTGCAGCAATTATGCCAATATTCAAAAACGGCGCAGTTGGAATTGCCCAAAAACTTTTGAAAAACAATCCTGATTTAAAATTATTTAAAAACACAAAAGAATACACAAATTACAGAAAACTTGCAGATACACCTCTTGCAAAAAGAGCAAAAGAAGATATTGCTAAATTTTCTAATGACCTACAAAAAGAATTAGGAAAAGAAACCGCTAACAAATATTCAGTTGTTAAAGGTGCAATTGAAGCAAGCTCTATCGCAGGTTCAATTATTGGTTTAACACTTGTTGCTCCAAACATAAGCCACATGGTAATGAAACCAATTATGGGTGCTATTGAAAATCACGCACAAAACAAAAAATCGCAAGAAGTAACAAAGGCTTAAAATAATGAAAATTTTACCTATTCATCAATCGCTTATCGGAAACAATCAAGCTAAGTCTAATTTCAATGCAAAATATTCATCTTGCAAAATTAATACTTCTAACCAAGATACATTTCAAAAAGTAAGCTTCAAGGGAAGTTCAGATTTTGAAAATGACGATTTTTCTATTCTTGGCGCATTAGATATGATGGGTAGAATTATATCTGGGGACACAAAAGACGCAGAAAAAAAACAACAAGACAAAATCAAAAACATTTTTAAATCAGTTGTCATAGAAAACAAAAATTTAGAAAATTCACCAATCGCGTCTTTAAGACAAATCGGTGAAAATAATTTATATTCAGGTTCTATGCGCGATACTGCGAAAAATATGGATAAGCTTAAAGAACTTGGAGTAAAAAGAGTTGTTTCTTTCTGTCTTCCTTCAGAAACAAAAATTGAAGAAGCTTGCAGAGATAACAACATAGATTTTCACTATTTTTATGTACCACAAGGATTTGAATTTGAAGACACAGAAGCTTCTAAAAAAGCAATAAAATCAAATATGACAGGAAGTTTTGCAAAAGTTGTAGAAGAAATCAAAAAAGGTGATTGCATTATAGGTTGTGAAAGCGGAAACCAAAGAACAGGTACAATGATTGGTATCCTATCATTAATACTTCCTCAACCATTGTTTAAAATTGCGGAAGAAAACTTGCCTGAACAATCAAAAATATTTGGTGGAATTATCCTTGAAAAATTAAGCACATCAGAAAAAAACGCACTTGGATATACAAAAGAATTTATCGATAAAATGAATAAAAAATTAGTTAATTACATCTAAAAGTAAATAATAAAACAATTAATTTTATTACCCTTTTTACATTGTAATTTTTTTATTCTTCAACAGTTACACTTGCATTTGTATAAAACTTCAAAAAACCACGATAATTATTTATAAATTCTGATGAATTTTGACCTTTTTGATAATAAATAGTATCACGATAATCAACAAAATCATTTGCTGAATTTATTGTATCAATTCTGATTGCATCATCTTGAATTTGATATTTAAAATAATGCGCAGGATCAAGGCTATCTTTTCTAATAATATCTCCGTTTTTATCTTTCATAAACGTACTTTTGTAACTATATTGAGAACTTGGAGATTTAATATATACCATTGAATTTTTATAAACAAGTTTATCTGGAGTAGATTCCTCTAAAATCAAATCATACACCTGTTTTGTACTTGGACTAATTTTAAATTCCATATGTAAAACGTCGCCTGAATATGGAGTATAACCACCTTCTACCAATTCTGATTTTTTAGTCTTTATATTCAACCCCAAAAGGTCAAACATAGCTTTTACATTTGCATCTTTAAACAATTCAGCTTGTTCTGTTCTTGTTACATTAACAACAGGAGTTTCTTCTTCAACCTCTTGTGTCGTAATATCTTCTTCAGTTTCTTCGGTTTCTTCAATTACTTCTTCGGTAATGTCCTCTATAACCTCGTCAGTTTTTTCTTCTGTTTCATCTTCTACAACAACTTCTTCTATTTTTTCGTCAGTTGTTGTTTCTTCTGTATTTTCGTCTTCAATTATTTCAGTTTCTTCTGGAATTATCTCATCATCTGTTTCTTCTGTTTCTTCAACAACTTCATCAGTTTCATCTTCTTTAATTGTTTGTGTATCTTCTTCTTGTTCAATCGGAGTTTCGTAAATAGGAGTTGTAGGTTGTTTACATCCCATAACAGTTGTCATTCCAAGCAAAGCTGCAACAGAAATACCTTTTAAAGCCTTTTTATTTATTACATAACTTCCTTCGAAATTTGGATTTGAAGTATGTTCTTTAATTTTTAAACCATGATTTACAGTATGAAAACCAACAGATGAAACCGAATTAATATACACTGAAAAACCCCTTAAATTAAAATACGACAGATATAGAATAACCCGTAATTTATTTTTTTTTGCTAGTTTTTCATACAAAAAATTACAAATTTTTACAAATTAACTTACTTTTTGAAATTTATAATAAGTGAAAGAGATGGTTTCAAAGGCACACCAATTTGTTTTTCCAAAGAAGCCGCAGCAGTATTATAATTCAACAAAGTATTATAAAAATCTAAACGTGCATTTAGATAAGTATTTTCACCATCTTTTAATTCAATAGCGTCACCTACACCAGCTTTATAACGACCAGTAACTTGTCTATATTGTTCTTTTGCTTCATCTAGTGCAAGTTTTGCAATTTTTATTGTTTCTTCAGCAGTTGTTAATTCAAAATAATCTCTTTTCACATTAAAATAAACATTATTTTTTGTATTTTCATAATCAGCAACTGACTTTTGATATTTTGCGTTTGCTTCATCAATTTCTTTTTTAATTTTCATTATATTCAACGCACTATAACTCAAACCAACACCAACTTGACCTGATGACAACTTATATTCTGAATAATAATTATAACCACCAAATGCTGCAATATCAGGAGCAAATTTACGTTTAGCTGCTCTTGCATTCATTTTTTCTGCATCTACAAGTTTTTTAGCGCTTATAATTTCAGGTCTAACATCCATTGCTGTTGCTATCGCATCGTCGATTGTGACATCATATTTATTAATCGGTAATGTTCCTGAAAGTTCAAAATTTGAATATTCTGGAATACCCATAATTTTTGCTAATTCAATATTCGCAACTGATAAAGTATTTTTTGCTTTTACTAATTGTAATTTTGCTTTTCCTAAATTATATTCAGCAATAACAACATCTATTTTTGCTTTTTTACCAATGTTATAAAATGCCCATGCCTGTTTTAATTGCAATTCATAATCTTTAACTGTATCTTCATATACTTTCACTTGTGCTTGAGCAAATAAAATGTTGTAATAAGTAGTTTTTATATCATAAATTATTGAATTAATATTTTCTTTTGTAAGAGCTTGTTTTGATTCGTAAGTTCTTTTTTCTCTATCTGCATTTGCTTTTGCTTTACCAAAATCAAACAACATCATTTGAGCAGAAACACTTGCAACAAAACCTTTTTGGTTTGGAGAAGTATAATAAACTTCATTGTCAGAAGAATGATTACCAGCTGCTGCGCCATAAACATTTGCAGATAATTCAGGAAAATATTTTGACCATTCTTGACCAATTTTAGTCTTTTGAGCAATTTCTGAATATACTGCAGATCTTATCGCAGGATTTTGTGCTACTGCAATATTTATACAATCTTCTAAAGTAAATACTAAATGAACGTCATTTGTATAGATTTTTGTTTGTGTTGGTTGATTTTTCTTATTTTTATCAACTATCGCAAATGAAGAATTTGCTGAAAAAACAAATAAAACCAAAATGGAAATTATTATATAAAGACTCTTCTTATTAATCATTATTACTTCCTTTGTTATTAAAATATTTATCTACAATGCCTTGAATAATTACATAAAATGCAGGAGTCAAAACAGTACCCAAAGTAGCAGCTGCAACCATACCACCAAATACAGTACAACCAACTGAAATTCTACTGTTTGCGCCAGCACCTGATGCAAATAACATTGGCATGATACCTAATCCGAATGCTAATTCTGTCATCATAATTGCTCTAAATCTCAAATGAGCAGCTTGAACTGCGGCATTTTCAACAGATAAACCGTTCTTTTCATGTTCAGTTTTTGCAAATTCTACAATCAAAATAGATTGTTTTGCTGCCAAACCAATTAATGTAATCAAACCTACTTGTGAATACAAATCAAGAGATTGACCAAGCATCAATTGGAAAATCAACGCACCGATAATTGCAACAGGGGAAATCAAAAGTACGGCAACCGGAATCATCCAACTTTCGTAAAGTGCAACCAAGAACAAATATACAAATAACAAAGCTAAACCAACAACCAAAACTGTTTGACCTGATGATTTTTTTTCTTGTAGTGATGTTCCTGACCAACTATAAGAATAATCATTTGATAATTCTTTGTCTGCTAAATTTTCCATCGCTTTCATTGCATCACCAGAAGATTTTCCGCTGGCTTGCATACCTTGAACTTGAACAGAACGGAATTGGTTAAATCTTGTTATTTGAACTGCACCAGTTTTTTGTTCTGAAGTTATAACTGTCGAAATCGGAACCATATTTCCGTCTTTACTTTTTACATATATTCTTGATAAATCTTCAATTTTTCCTCTATAATCGCCTTCTGCTTGCATATATACCCTAAATACACGACCTAATTTGTTAAAGTCATTGATATATGAAACACCTAATGTTGAAGATAAAGTGTTTTGAAGTTCTGCTATATCAATATTTTGAGCTAATACTTTTTCATAATCAATTGTCAATTGATATTGAGGTACATTTGCTTGGAATTGAGTATAAACATTCTGCAATGTTGGATTTTGATTTGCTTTTAAAATGAATTGATTTGCAGTATCAGAAAGTTCTTGAACAGATTTATTTGTCAAAGAATATAATTGGAATTCAAAACCACCCATCATACCTAAACCATCAATAGCAGGAGGTGAAAATGTTTGGATTGAAGCTTCAGTGATATCTGCTGTTCTTTTATAAATTTCTCCTAAAATTGCATTATGAGAAAGATTTGTTGAACGACCTTGACATTTTCTTATTACCCAACTAATTGGATTAACCTTTCTTTTACCCCATTCATCAAGAGTGATAACCAATACACCTTGGTTTGAAGGACCACCGTTAAAAGCTGTAACTTTTAATACCCCTTCAATTTCTTTTATCTTTTCACTTGCCTTTATACAAACATCTTGTGTTCTATTTACAGATGCACCATCTGGCAATGTCACGGCAGACAATAACAATGCTTGATCTTCATCAGGGATAAAACCTGTAGGAACGACCTTAAATAAAACCAACATTAAAAGCACAATTGCTACATATACTTTTATAGTTAATGTTTTATCTAATACAAACTTTTTAACAACATCTATATACCAAGTTGTTAAAATTTCAAAATATTTATTAAATAAGTCTAAATATTTATCTACAAATTGTTTTGCTTCTTTGCAAAATTCTTCTAATTTTTTATTTAAAATTTGTTTTTTATTTTTTAATTTATCTTCATTTAAAACAATTGAACACATTGCAGGAGATAAAGACAAAGCACAAACTGCAGATAAACCAATTGAAGCAGCAATACAAACAGCAAACTGTTTATACATTGTACCTGACAAACCTGACATAAAACACATTGGAACAAATACAGCCATTAATACTAATGCCATTGAAATCAAAGAACTTCCAACTTCTTTCATTGTAATTTGAGTAGCATCAACTGCACTCATGCCATCTTCCATGTGTCTTTTAACGTTTTCAATAACAACAATCGCGTCATCTACAACAACCGCAACTGCAAGTACCATTGCAAATAACGTTAATAAGTTCAAAGACATTCCTAATGCTGAAATAAAAATAAATGTACCAATCAAAGATACAGGAATTGTCGCACAAGGAATTAAAGTAGCTTTCCAATCGCCTAAAAATACGAAAATAATAAATATAACAATCAAAGATGTTAAAACAATAGTAAATTCAACTTCATGCATTGATTCTTCAATAAACACCGCGCTATCCATCAAAGTATTTATTGAAAGAGAGTCTGGCAATGTTTTCGAAATTGTTGCAACTCTTTTATGGATATTATTTACGATATCAATTGTATTTGCACCAGGAAGTGGCATAACTTGAATTAATGCAGTAGGTTTACCATTTACATAACCAAAATTTAAGTAATCTTTTGCACCTAATTCAACATTTGCAACCTCTTTCAAACGAACTTTTGAGCCATCACTATTTGAACGAACAATTATATTTTCAAATTCTTCAGGAGTTGAAAGTCTGCCTTTTGTAAGCAAAGACAATTTCAAACTTGGTGCGTTTTCCATTGGAAGAGTACCTAAAGAACCTGTTGAAAACTGAGAGTTTTGGTCTTGAATAGCTTTTTGAATATCAGAAATTGCCATATTCATATTTGTCATAGCAGCAGGATTAATCCATATACGCATACTATAATCAGAAGAACCAAAAACGTTTACTGAACCAACACCAGGGATTCTTTTTAATTCGTCTTTTACATAAATATTAGCATAATTTGTTAAATCTAATTGATTCCATGAAGAATTATCAGATTCCAAATTTAAAATAATAGCGCCGACACCACCAACTTTTGTTTCTGCCATAAGCCCTTGTCTTTGAACCTCTTGAGGCAAAAGAGACTGAACTTTTTGCATTTTGTTTTGAACATTCATTAAGTTGATATCGTTATCAGTACCGGTTTTGAAGAAAATTGTCAAAGAATATGACTCATCAGAACTTTGAGAAGTCATATACAACATATCTTTTACACCATTTAATTCTGATTCAAGCAATGATGCAATTGAAGATTCAATAACATCAGCACTTGCCCCTGGATAACTAGCAGATACTGTAACTTGCGGAGGTGTAATATTCGGATATTTTTCTTGTTGTAAACCAAGAATTGAAATAAAACCAACAATTGAAATAAATAAAGATACTACTACTGCAAAACGTGGTTTTTTAATAAAAAAATACAAATCTTCTTTTGAAATAGCCATTTTTATTTATTTTCCTTTTTGTCTTCTATTTTATTTTTAATTTTTACTTTTTGACCAGATTTATAAATATTTTGAACACCATTTACAATAATTTTGTCAGTATATTCTAATCCGCCTTCTACAACCCAATTGTTATCAAGGTTATAATGAACTTTTATATCTCTTTTTTCAGTTTTTCCGTCCTTATCAATAACCCAAACGTAATAACCTGTACCAACGTCTGTTTTTGTTGCAGATTGAGGAACTAACATAACTTTTGTAGGTACTGTTTCTCTCAAAATTACATTTACATAATCGCCGTGAACAAGTAATTCATGAGGGTTTTCAAAGATTGCTCTTATAGTAACAGTACCTGTTGTAGGGTCAATTTTATTGTCTATAAATTCAATTTTACCTGTTTTATCATAAGTTGAACCATCAGCCAAATTTAAAATAACATCTAATAAATGCTTATTAGGCAATTTGTATTGACCATTTTTTACAAAATATTTTTTCACTTTTATAAAATCAGAACTTTTTAGAGAAAAAGTAACTTTCATTGGGTTTGTACTATAAACTTGAGTTAAAACACCAGTAGAAGGAGTAACATAATTTCCTTCAGAAATCATAACCTTACCAATTCTACCATTCATTGGTGAAACAATATTTGTATAACTCAAATCCAAATTAGCTTTTGAAAGTTGAGCTTTTGCACCATCTAAAGCGGCGCGTGTTCTATTTCTATTTGCCAATGCATTATCATAATATTCGCGGCTTACTAAATCTTCTTTTAATAAAGCTGCTGCTCTTTGATAATCGACTTGAGAATTATGATACACTGCACTTGCTTCATTAACTGATGCTCTTGCATTTCTTGCTGCTAAAGAATATTCTTCAGGTTGAATTTTAAATAATTTTTGACCTTTTTTAACAGATGCACCTTCTTCAAAATATCTTTCTTGTAGCCAACCTTCAACCCTTGCAATAATATCAACTGAATATTTAGCTTCAATTCTACCAGTTGTTTTTAATGTAGCGTTTATGTCCTTTTCAACAGGATAAGCTACTTCAACTTCTGGAGGCTGACTCATCATATAACTTGTCATAACCCCTGTTATAATTCCTTTTGCTTGGTTATAAATTATCGGAATAATTATAACTGCCAACAAAATTGCAACAACTCTAGTTTGTTTTGATTTCCAATCAATTTTCATACTTTTCTCTCTTTAATCTTATTAATTCCTTAATACATCATACAATCTAAAAAATAAAAGTAGTAGATAATACCGACTTTTTTTACCTTTTTTAATATACAGTTGTAAATGTTATAACTGATTTTGAAATTTTTATGATATTATAAATTTGAAGTTTATTTAAAGCAAACAAATAAAATTTCTATTAAAGGGGTAAATAAATGAATTATAAAATAATAGACACGAAGGTTTTGGGAGATGAAACAGGACATTTAATTTCATTTGAAAAAGGGAGCAATTGTCCGTTTGAACTTAAAAGAACTTTCTATATTTTTGATACTGTTCCAAACAAAGTTAGAGGACAGCACGCCAATAGAAATTCAGAATTTATATTAATTGCAATTAGTGGTAGTTGTAAAGTAAAAATTGATGACGGTAAAAATCAAGAAATTGTAGAACTTAACACTCCGCATAAAGCTTTATATTTAGACAAAATGCTTTGGAAAGATATGTATGATTTTTCATATAACGCTATTTTGCTTGTTTTAACAAATACAAATTATGACGAAAGCGAATACATAAGAAATTACGACGAATTTTTGAAAGAGATTAAAAATGATTAAATTTTTAGATTTAGAAAAAATAAACAACAGATTCAGAAAAGAATTTGACGAAAAAATTAAAAATATTCTTGATTCAGGTTGGTATTTGTTAGGCAAAAATGACGAAGAATTTGAACAACATTTTGCTCAATACTGTGGAACAAAATACTGCATCGGAGTTGGAAACGGACTAGATGCCTTAACTTTAATTATTAATGCATACGGTTTTGGAAAAGGTGATGAAATCATTGTTCCTGCAAATACTTATATAGCAAGTATTTTATCAATTTCTTATAATGGATGCACACCTGTTTTGGTTGAACCTGATATTAATACTTACAATATCAATCCTGATTTAATCGAAGAAAAAATCACAGATAAAACAAAAGCAATATTGCTAGTTCACTTATACGGACAAGCAGTTCAAATGGATAAAATTTGGGCTTTAGCTAAAAAATACAACCTAAAAGTCATAGAAGATTCAGCACAAGCTCATGGTGCTATTTATCAAGGAAAAAGAGCAGGTAACTTAGGTGACGCAAGCGGATTTTCTTTCTATCCAGGAAAAAACTTAGGTTGTATCGGTGACGGAGGTTGTGTAACAACCAACGATAAAGAACTTGCAGATAAAATCAGAGCATTAAGAAATTATGGTTCAAATATCAAATATCATAATATTTATCAAGGTGTAAATTCAAGACTTGATGAAATTCATGCAGCAATATTAGACGTAAAATTGCCATATTTGGATAGCGACAACCAAAGACGTAGAGATATTGCAAATTATTATTTGAACAACATCAAAAACGATAAAATAATTATGAGAAAATCTTATGACGAAAACGCAAACGTATGGCACGTTTTCCCGATAAGAACAAAAAACAGAGATAAATTCCAAGAATATTTAAAACAAAACGATATTCAAACATTGATTCACTACCCAATACCACCACACAAACAAGAAGCATATAAAGAGTGGAATAATTTAAGTTTTCCTATCACAGAAGAAATTCATGAAACTATTTTAAGTTTACCTATTTCACCTGTTATGACAGATGAAGAAGTTAAAAAAGTAGTTGAAATCACTAATGCGTGGTAACAAAATTATTTAACAATAAATAAAAATAAAAGTTCACAAATATTGTGAGCTTTTATTTTTTACCTTTATGTAAATTTTTCTTGTATTATTTTTTTAAATCGACTACAATTATATTGTTATCGGAGGCAAAATTGATAAACTTTATAAAAAACCTCATAGATTTAAAAGAAAATCACGAAATGCTTGGTATAAAACTTGAATTTGAAGACGAAGGTACAAGTTTTGAAGAAGCCGCATTCTTAAATGAAATAAGACAAAAAGCAGATACAGATTTAATTATAAAAATCGGTGGATGTGGTGCAATAAATGATATAAGACAAGCTCAAAAACTTAATGCTGATTACATTGTTGCTCCTATGATTGAATCTGCTTATGCTCTTCAAAAATTCACAAATTCAATCAATGCAGTTTATCAAAAAAAAACTCCGAAACTAATTTTGAATATAGAAACAATAGCCGGAATAAACGCAATTTACGATATTCTTTCATCTAAAGAAATCGAACATATATCAGGATTTACAATAGGACGACACGATTTAGCAAATTCTATCGGTTTAACATCTTACGATATTGATAAACCAGAAGTATTTAATCTTACAAAAGAAGCTGCAATAAAAATTGCAACAACTAATAAACCTCTAACAATTGGCGGATATATAAACAAAAAATCATTACAACTACTAAAAGAAATCCCTTATGTTACGCAAGTTGAAACAAGAAAAATTTTATTTAATGCAAATAAATTAATCAAAGAAAACGATACTTTAGCACTTAAAAAGGCGCTTGAACTTGAATTAGCATACATCTATTTAAGACAAGAACATCTTGGAATAAATAACAAAAAAGATGTAATGCGAATTATCAATATTGAAAAACGATTAAAAGAATTTCAAACACCGATAAATGTATAAATTATTTGCAAACAGAAATATCAGCAAGCGAAGTTACAACAAAGTTTGAATATTGTTTCAATTCGTCTTTTGTCATATGTCCTGTCGTAACTAAAATTGCGCCTTTTAATCCTGCCTTATCAGCCATTTGAAAATCCATTGGCGCATCACCAACAGAAATTGTATTTATTTTATCAGAACAAAGTTTTTCTAATGCTATTGTTGCAGGTTCACCTGTTTTTTTAGGCAACGCAGAATCTTCTTTTCCAATAACTAAATCAAAATAATTAGAAATTTCCAAAAAATCCAAAGTTTTTTCAGCGTTTGCATGCCCGTCTGATGTGACTACTGCCATTTTTACGCCAAATTCTTTTAATTTTTCAAACAAAATATACGCATCTTTTATTGGTTTTATATAATCAAACATCTCTTTCAAAAATTCTTTGTGCTCTTGTTCAAAAATTTCATCAATTTCTTTTTCTGATGTTGAAACACCCATTTCAATCAACTTTTGAGTAAATTTTTCTATAATTTCATTTCTACTTAATACAACTATCATTGATTTTGGGATAACTTTATTTTTACTTTTGTCATAGCCCATAAACAAAGCTAATTCTTCAAATATTTCTGACGGCAAAGCATATTTTTTTATAACAGCTAAAACTCTTCTTTCAACTACTCTGCCCCAATATGCGTGCAAATCTACAAAAGTTCCGTCTTTATCAAACAAAACCGTATCTACATTTTCTAATTTCCATTCGTCTGTAAATAATGTTGCCATTACTTGTTAAACTCCAAAACTGTATTTACAAAATTTGTAGAAATTTCTAACGCTTTTTCAAAAACCTCTTTATTGTCAAAAAAATCATCTCTTGAAATATAATCTTTCACGATTTTTCTTGCAAAAGTACCAACTGCAATTCCGTCAATTGGAATTTCGCACATCTTCACTAATGCAGCAGATTTTGTATTTGTACCACCTGACATCATAATATAAGCGTCTAAATTTGCGCCCTCAAAAAGTTCAGCCGACGCAACTGCTTGCAATGTTGTTCTATAATTGTCTTTTCCACCAGACATTGGACAGCCATCAGCCTGAATAATAGTCGTAAAAGGTTTTCTTGATTCTACCATTTTTTTAGTAACATCTATCAAGGCTTCATCACCTAATTTCAACCTATCTATTGAAATACTGATTGGACCATCAAAAATTCTATTTAATTCATTCCATTCATTTAAAATATTGTCTTTATCGCCATCTACTGCGTGAAATTCAACAGCATCAATTCCTAAATCAATCAAAGGTGGCAAAAGTTCAGCCAATGGTTTGAACATGCTTTTCATTTCAATCGCGTTATTTGGACATTCAGTTTTACATTTTTCACAGCCCAAACATTTCTTTAAAACAACTTCGTAACCGTCTGTTGTTTCTTGTATCGCCTCATGAATACAAGAAGAAAAACAAGCACCACATTTTATGCAAGAATTTTTATCAATATACGCCTTGTTTATGTGAGGATCACCTTTTATTCCAACAGAAACACAAAGATATCTGTCATCTTTTATTCCTGCTCGTTCCAACCCTCTTTTTGCAGCCTTTACAACATCAATATCTGCCCTAACATCAAAAAAATTACAACCACTTAAAGAATAAAGTGCAATAAGTCTTTCAATTTGTTCAACATCACCATTACCTGCTCCGCAAACTAATTTAAAACATCTTTTTTCTTTAAAAATATCATATAACATTGTCTTTCCTCTTTTTTAAAATAATAACACAAAGGAAAATTTTAACAAATAAAAATGCGCCGTGCAAAATCTTTGCACGGCGCAACAATTTCTTTTAAACAAACTATTTAAAAAGTTTATCAATTTGTTTATTAGCTCTTGCTTTTGCTTCTGCTTTAGCCTGTGCTTTAGCTTCAGCTTTTATTTGTTCTTTTGTTTTAGCATTTGCTTTTGCATTAGTTTGCGCTGTTTTTACATTTTGAACAGTTGTTTTTGTTTTGCTGATTGTACGTTCAGCTTTATCTAATTTGTTCAAAATATTATCTGTTGTATCAGCATAAGAAGCTGTAACTACAAAATTTGTACCAACAAATGCCAATGCTAATGTACTAACAATCAAACTTTTCTTTAACATAACTTTCCCTCACTATAAACTAGACTACTTCATGATAAACATTTCAAATTTTTTGTCAAGTTGAAAATAACTTTGAAATACAAAAAATAAATGATATAATCATTTAGAACATAATGAGGAATACTTATGGTTGATTTTAATATAGAAACAGTCAAAGATGCATATTCTCTTTTATCAAATATCGTCAGAAAAACAAGTTTAAACAAAAGCCCATATCTTAGTGGCAAAAATGAAATTTATATAAAACTAGAAAATTTGCAACTTACAGGCTCTTTTAAACTTAGAGGTGCATACTACAAAATCTCAAAACTATCTGACTCAGACAAAGAAAAAGGTGTTATAGCCTGCTCTGCTGGAAACCACGCACAAGGAGTTGCTCTTGCTGCTCATAAAAACAATATAAAATCAACAATTTTTATTCCTGCAACAGCTCCATTATCAAAAATTGAAGCAACAAAAAGTTATGGTGCAGAAATACGTTTAATCGATGGTGTTTATGATGATGCCTATATAGAAGCTGCAAAATATCAAAACGAAACAGGTTCTAAATTTATCCACCCTTTTGATGATTTAGAAGTTATCTCTGGTCAAGGCACTATTGCACTAGAAATACTAGAACAACTTTCTGATGTTGATGCGGTTGTTGTTCCAATCGGTGGTGGAGGACTTATTTCAGGTGTCGCAGCCGTTATAAAAACTTTAAAACCTGATTGCAAAGTATATGGAGTGCAAGCTGAAAATGCTGCGTCTATGTATGAATCAATCAAAAATAAAGAAAGAACAAAACTAAATTTAGTAAACACCTTTGCTGACGGAACAGCTGTAAAATATCCAGGAGAACTTACTTTTGAATTATGCAATAAGTATGTTGATGAAATTTTTACAGTTTCCGAATCAGAAATTGCAAGTGCAATTTTAGCTCTAATGGAAAAAGAAAAAACAGTTGCAGAAGGTGCTGGAGCTTTGCCTGTTGCAGCTTGTATGTTTGACAAAATTCCATTAAAAAACAAAAAAATAGTATGCATAATTTCAGGTGGAAATATTGATTTTAAAATATTATCAAATGTTTTAACAAGAGCATTATTAAAAAATGGCAGATTTTCTAATATGACAGTTGATTTATTAGACCAACCAGGAGAACTGAACAAACTAACTTCTGCTATCTTGGGTACTGGAGCAAATATTCTTGAAATAGTAAGAAATTATACATTAAAAGATATACCACTAAACAAATGCAGCCTAAACGTAATGCTTGAAACAAGAAACAAAGAACATTTAGAAGAATTAAAGAAAACATTACAAATAAATGGCTTTAACGCAACATTTGATTCATAATTAATCACATTTTTCTTTTATTAAATTCTGCTAAGTGCGCCTTTGCCAAGTTGCCATTTAAAGCCAAGTGATAAAGCGACACCATTTCTTCCGCCGTTAC
>JAKSUT010000080.1 GCA_024408705.1 bacterium
ACGATTGCGTATCAGCTGCTTGGGGAAGCATCATTGCTGACACATTTTCATCATTGGTTCAAGTTCATCATCTTTATGGACAATTCTCATGCCCTTGCCCCCGCCACCTGCGGTTGCTTTTATGATGACTGGATAGCCAACTTTGTCTGCAAATTCTTTTATTTCTTCAACTGTTTCTACAATACCAGTTCCTGGTGTTACAGGAACATCATTTTCAATCATTGTTTTTCTGGCAGTTGCTTTGTCGCCTAGTGCTTGCATTGATTCTGGTGTTGGACCGATAAATTTTATACCATTCTCATTACAAATTTTTGCAAAATCAGCTCTTTCTGACATGAAACCATATCCAGGGTGAATTGCATCTGCTCCACACATCATAGCTGTTGAGATGATTGCAGGAATACTTAGATAACTTTTATCAGTTTCTTTTGGACCTATACAATATGCTTCTGTTGCAAGACTAACATGTAGTGCTTCTGCATCAGCTTGAGAATATACTGCAACAGTTGGAAGTCCAAGCTCTCTACAAGCTCTGATAATTCTAACTGCAATTTCTCCTCTATTTGCGATTAAAACTTTTTTAAACATAGTATCCTCTTCTAACTATAAAATAAAACAAGTTTGAAATGTCAAAATAAGCAGGTTTCAAACTTGTTTTTTAATTATTCAACATACATTAAAACTTGTCCAAATTCGACAGGTTGTCCATCATCAACACAAATTTCTGTGATTTTACCTTTTGTGTCTGCTTCAATTTCGTTCATTAATTTCATTGCTTCAATTATACAAATTACTTGTCCTTCTGAAATTACTGAACCAACTTCTACAAATGGTTTTGAATCTGGTGAAGATGCTTTGTAGAATGTCCCTACCATTGGAGATGTAATTGGTTTTCCTTTTGGTAGTGTTTCAACTGCTTGTGCTACAGGATTTGCTGATTTTGCAACAATTTCACTTGTAACTGTTGGAACGTTTGAAGTATAAACTTGTGTTCCTTGAACATTCTTTGATAGTTTAATTTCTTTTTCACCATCTTTTACCTGCAATTCTGTTAAGTCATTTTCTTTTAACAAATCTGCAAGTTCTTGTAAGTATTTCTTTTCTATCATTCTTTTGTCTCCTTATGAGAGCAGATAAAACTAGCAACGGTCTAAGTATTCGTTAGTTCTTGTATCTACTCTGATTTTATCCCCATTTGAAATAAAGAATGGTACGTTTACAACTGCGCCAGTTTCTAATGTTGCACGTTTTGTTCCACCTTGAGCAGTGTTTCCTTTTTCAGATGGAGGGGTATCTGTAACTTCTAATTCTACTTGGAATGGTAAATCTACACCAATGATTCTGCCGTCGTGTGACATAACAGAAACATTCATGTTTTCTTTCAAGTATTTAATACCATCACCAATTTGTTCTTCTGTAATGTTTAATTGTTCAAAAGATTCTGTATCCATCATTACATAGTCATTACCTTCTTTGTAAAGGTATTGCATTTCTTTTTTGTCTAGTTGAGCTTTTGCAACTTTTTCACCTGCACGGAATGTTCTTTCAACAACTTGACCTGTTTCAATTTTTTTAAGTTTTGTTTTTACAAATGCTGCACCTTTACCAGGTTTTACATGTAAAAATTCAATTACAGACCAAAGTCCGTTATCTAATTCTAGTGTTAATCCTGTTTTTAAATCGTTTACTGAAATCATAATAACTCCTATTTTTTCTAGCTTTTTTATCAGTCTAACACAAACAAGTCAATTTTCAAATTTTCGTTACAAAAATTGCTTGTTTGTAAAAATTGAAGTATTATAAAACGTATGAAAAAAGGTCAAGTTTATAAAATTCATTCAGATTTTTATTATGTAAATTTTGAAAAAGAAATTTACGAATGTAAAATCAGAGAAATTTTAAAAAAACAAAAAGAAAAAGTTTTGGTAGGCGATTTTGTAGAATTTGAAATCGTAAATTCTGAAACTAAAACTGGTGTTATTTACAAAATTATTGATAGAACAAATTTTTTAACACGTCCTTCTGTTGCAAATGTTGAACAGGTTGTGATTGTTTCTGCTATAAAAGAACCAGATTTAGATTTTGAACAACTAAATAGGTATATTTGTTTCGCAAAATATCACAATATCCCTGCAAAATTATGCTTTAACAAAAATGATTTGTCAGAAGATGATTCAATAATTGAAAAAGTTTTTAAAATCTATGAGCCATTAGGGTTTGAAATTGTTTTTACTTCAGCGCTTGATGAAATCGGTATTGATGATTTTGTGGAAATTGTTGGAGAAAAAACAACCGTATTTTGCGGAGCTTCCGGAGTTGGCAAATCAACTTTGATAAATAAACTTTGTCCTGATGCAAATTTAAGAACAGGCAAAGTTAGTGATAAAACGGAAAGAGGAACTCATACAACAAGGCATTGTGAAATTTTAGAGTCAACTTTTGATGGTAGTATAGTAAAAATTATTGATACACCTGGGTTTAGTAGTTTGAAGTTTGATTTTATTATGCCAAATGAAGTTGATTTATTGTTTGATGATATTGCAATATATAAATCTTCTTGTAAATATGCCGATTGTTTGCATTTAAATGAAAATAATTGTGCTGTGTTGGCTAATATTGCTGAAATTGAATCTTCAAGATATGAAAGTTATGTAAATTTTGTAAATGAAGCAAAAGAGTATAAGGAAAAAGTAAAGTTTAATGGTAGAAAAGTAGAAAGTTTCAACAAAGAAAATCAAAATAAGAGTTTTGCAAAAATTTCTTCCCGTAAACGTCAAGCTTCAAGAAATACTCAGAAACAAAACTTGTATAAAGACTTTGATGAATAATTTTTACAAATTTGTACTATTATTTATTTGTTGATATTCTTTATTTATGGTAGAATTTATGGACAGATATTAAACTTTTTTATATTCTAAGGAAAGAGGTAAAATGAGTTTTTCGAAATTTGAGCATGTGAAAATTTCTGGGATTAGTGTTGTTGTTCCTGAAGATGAAATAAATATTTATGATGAAGCCGAATATTACGGTGGAAGTATCAAAAAAATTGACAGAATGCGTAAAATGGTCGGATTTTGGAAAAGAAGAGTTGCAGATAAAAACACAACTCCTTCTGATTTAGCATATAATGCTGCTCAAAATTTGATTAAAGAAATGCATATTGATAAAAAGTCAATAGATGCTCTTGTTTTCGTTGTTCAACAACCTGATGTTATTAGTCCTGCAACTGCATATTTTTTACATGACAAATTAGGGCTTTCAAAAGATTGTATCGCAACAGATATAAATCAAGGTTGTGCAGGTTGGGTTTTTGGTTTGCACATGGTTAGTCAAATGATTGAATCAGGTGCTTATAAAAAAGTTCTTTTGCTAAATGGCGATACTCCATCTGTAAATATTGATAAATCTGATAGAAATTCTGCTCCGATATTTGGTGATGGTGGTTCTGCTACTTTGCTTGAATATTCAGAAGATAAAATTGAGTCTTTTTATAGTATAGAAACGGTTTCATCTGGCTTTGAAGCAATTGTACCGCCTTTTAGCGGTGCTCGTTTTGGTTTATATAGTATTCAAGAAGATGAAGTTTTTGAA
Organism: bacterium; assembly: GCA_024408705.1. GTDB lineage: Bacteria > Cyanobacteriota > Vampirovibrionia > Gastranaerophilales > Gastranaerophilaceae > JAKSUT01. The sequence continues at coordinate 3,592 of JAKSUT010000080.1, forward strand.
AAAATTTCTGAAATTAGAAAAGAAAAAGTTATTATGCCAACAGGTAATGAAGTTGCATTGTTTGGGGGGTATTTAGATGGAATTTCTGTTTTTGATTTTACAATAAAAGCAGTTCCTAAAAATATTAAAGATTTTTTAGAATATTTGAATTTAACATCGACGGATATCCCTGTTTTGTGTTTACATCAAGCAAATAAACAAATAGTTCAATCTGTTGGTGTTGAAGCAGGTTTTGATGTGGAAAAAGTTCCATATCACGCATTTGAAAATTATGGTAATAGCACTATGTGTTCTATTCCAACTTTATTAGCTTGTCTGGATAAAAATATTGATAAAGAAAAGATGCTTTGTTGTGGTTTTGGTAATGGCTTGGTTGTTGCAAGTTCACTTTTGAATTTGAAAGATACTTATATTTCGAAAGTTGAAAATTTTGTAAAACCAACTTATGTAAAAACTAGAGATGAATATGTTGATTATTGGAGAAAAAAAATAAAAGGAGAATAAATATGAAAAAAGCTGAATTTTTATCTGCTTTAGAAGATGTTTTACAATTAGAAGATTCTATTGATGAAAATCAAAATTTGCTTGATTTAGAAGAATGGGATTCTTTGTCAAAAATGGCTGTAATGGCTTATTATAAAAAAACTTTTTCAGTTGAAATCAATTTGAATGATTTGAAAAATATACAAACAGTAAATGATTTAATAAAACTTGCAGGAAGCAACATTGATGGTTAGTTTTTCAAAAGAACAGATATTTATTGTAACGGGTGCTTCTTCTGGTATAGGAGAGGGAACTGCTTTGCTATTGAATGAACTTGGCGCAACTGTCGTTGGTATTGCACGTAATAAAGAACGTTTAAATGCAATGAAGTCTAAATGTAAATATCCTGAAAATATGTTTCTTGAGATAAAAGATTTGACTGAAGATATAAATGCTTTGCCTCAATATATAAAAGAATTGAAAAACAAATATGGGAAATTTTCCGGATTAGCGTATTGTGCAGGAATTTGTCAGGTAAATCCTTTACAAACAATAGATTATGATGAAATGAAACATATGTTTGATATAAATTATTTTGCACCTATTTTTATGGTTAAAGGTTTTGCTGATAAAAGAAATAATGTCGGAGAGGGGGCATCTATTGTTGTTATTTCATCCGCTTCTGCATTAGCTAGAGATAAAGGACATTTAGTATATTCAGGTACAAAATCAGCTTTATGTGCATCTTTGAAATCAATTTCAAAAGAGTTACATAAGCAAAAAATAAGACTTAACACTATACTTCCTTCAAACATAAAAACTCCAATGACAGTTTCTGATAATAATGAGTATGAAATTTCACAACAAGCGTTATATCCGTTTGGTTTTGGAGAAGTTTCTGACGTTTCAAATATGGTTGCATATCTATTATCAGATAAAGCAAAATTTATTTCGGGACAAGATTATGTTCTTGATTCAGGGGGAGTTATTTAATGAAAAAAGTTTATATAGTTGGAGGAAATGGATTTGCAAGAGAATGTTACCAATACATTATGTGGGCGAATGAAGTCAACAAAAACATCGATTATGAATTTGCTGGTTTTTTGGGACATGGTGGTTTTGGTCATACTGTAGATTATTTTGAATTGCAAAAATATTACAAAGGTGAAGTTAGTGAACATGAATTTTTAGATGACGAATATGTTATGATTGGCGTTGCTTATCCAGAGTTAAGAAAAAAAATTTATAAAGAATTAAAAGAACGAAATTTGATTTTTTTTAATTTTATACCTCCATTGGTAGATTTCAGTTATAGTGCAGAAATAGGAGAGGCAAACATTTTTGTTGCACCTTGTTATCCAGGGCCAAATTCTAAAATAGGCAATTGTAACGTCTTTAATGGTGATGTTGTGATTGGGCATGATGTAGAAATTGGTGATTTTAATTTTCTTGGAGGTCGAACAAATATTTTAGGTGGAGTAAAAATCGGAAATTCAAATACTATTGGTGTTGGAAGTGCTATTCTTCCAAATGCAAAAATAGGTGATAATAACAAAATTGCACCTATGAGTTGTGTTTACAAAGGTTGTAAAAATAATTGTTATATGCAAGGAAATCCTGCATTAAAAGTTGGGGATGTTGAATAAGAAAATTGATAAAAAATAATATAAAAGCGAAAATATAGGGATATTATGGAAAAAGTAAAAATATTAGTAACTTATAATAAAAAACACGATATATTAAAATCAGATATATTTACACCTATTCAAACAGGTAGGGCAATCGCAACTGAAGTTTTTGATGAGATGATAGGTGATGATACTGGTGATAATATTTCTGAAAAGAATTGGAATTATTCTGAATTATCGGCTTTGTATTGGGCCTGGAAAAATTATGATAAGCTTGGATGTCCAGAATATATTGGTCATGTACAATACAGAAGACATTTTATTTTAAAAGAACAAAATATATATGCAGGGACTACAGAGGATGCTCAATTCGGTTATTCTGTGAAATTTTTAAACAATATGACAGAGGATTATATCAATACAATAGGACTTGATAATAATACAGTTAACGAAACCTTAAAAAACAATGATATTATTGTTGTAAAAAAAGGCGATATGTCATACATAGCTTGTAAAAATGCGAAAGAGGATTACTTAAAGCATGTTCCTTGTTCAAGATATACAGATTATGAATTGTTGATAGATACAGTTAATAAAAAATATCCCGAATATAAAGATGCTGTTCGTGAATTTGAAAACGGTCCTTACAGATATTTTTACCATATGTTCATGATGAAAAAAGATATATTTTTTGAATATATGGATTTTGTGTTTAATGTGTTATTTGATATAGAATCAAAAATCGATTATAGTGATAGAGGTTCACGTGGTTTAAGAGTAATGGGCTATTTAGGTGAAATGCTGTTATCTATTTTTATCTTTAATAAATATAAGCAAAATTTTAAGATAAAAGAAGTATATTCAACCTATGTATATAACACATCTTATGATGAGTTAAAAACTCCGGAACAAGAGGTTTTGGCTTATTATTTGGATTCAAGAGATAAGATAGATAATGCAATTTTGTCAATAAAATCATATATGGAAAACTATAATTGCGACAAACCTGTTTTTATCTTTTACAAGAATATAGATATAAATGAGTTAATTAAAATAGAAAATAAGTTGGATTATAAATTAGATATAAAATTTTATAATTTAAAAAGAGATGTAGATACTCCTAAAGAATACAGAATTTGTAGTATGTTACATATTTTATATCTTTTAAGAAACAAATCTAACGTATTGTATATTGATGGTTATTGTATATTTAATAAAAAATATTCAATCGATGTTGATTGTAAAAAAGTTCTCAGAGCGTTTAAATATACGAATATTTATTCTAAAATCAATAAAAGTCCAGATGCAAAGGAATATTATGAGAAATTGCTAAATCTAAAAAATCCGTACGATTATTTTACGGATGCCTTTTTATATTTCAATTGTAAAAACATAAATTTTGATAATGTATTAAATAAAATATCAAAAATGCCTAAGGAAATAACTTCTCAGTGTGATATTTTAAATTATATTTTTAATGATGATGTAGAATTTTTAAACCCAAAAGACATTTTCTTCTGTGGTTATTACACAAAACTTAAATATTTTAAAGAGGAAGAATATGCAACAGATATGAAAAATTCTTCTATTGTATATAGAAGTAATTGTTTGTCCCCAGAAAATGAATTTGCAGAGTCTTTATATAACAAATTTTTGCCTGAAGTGAACTTGTCAAAAAGATGTCATATATATACGGATAATAAATTGAGAGAAATAGTAAGGTACAAAAAAGAGGTTTTGTTGCATTTTATGTATAAATTTTTGTATAATTTTGTATTCGGAAAAACAAAAGGTCGTTATATAAGAAAAATCAGAGAATTAAAAAACAAAAATGATGTTACTAAACGCTTTTTAGATAAACAAGAAGATGAGATTTTATAATATTTTTATTTGATTTGTAGTTATAAAATAGAATTATATATAAATTTTATAA